>JBFGFW010000321.1:0-3560 GCA_041579395.1 Sulfitobacter sp. | reverse complement strand
TCACGACGAAATCGTGCGATTGGCGGAGCAGCTTTTCGGCGATATGGTGCCAAAGCCGCTGTTTGATGTGGACGCAGCCAAATTCAGCGGCGGAGAAATCCGTCAGTTGAAACCACTTGAGCAGGCGCATTTCGCGCTTGGCTTTGAATCGCCCGGCTACCGCGCCGATGACATCTATGTGGCGCAGATCTATGCATCAGCGCTTGGCGGCAGCATGTCGAGCCGACTGTTTCAGGAAATCCGGGAAAACCGGGGGCTGTGCTACACCATCTTTGCCCAAGCTGGTGCCTATGCGGATACTGGCATGATGACGATCTATGCAGGCACCAGTGGCGAGCAGCTGCCCGAACTTGCCGGCATCACGATAGACGAGATGAAGCGCGCCGCGTCTGATATGTCGCCCGCCGAAGTCGCGCGGGCGCGCGCCCAGATGAAAGCCGGTCTGTTGATGGGGCTGGAAAGCCCGTCCAACCGCGCCGAGCGTCTGGCGCGGTTGATCCAGATCTGGGATCGCATTCCGCCACTTGACGAAACCATCGCCCAGATCGATGCCGTGACAACCGGCGATGTCCGCGATTTTGCGCAAAAAATGGCGGGATCTGCCCCGGCGGCACTGGCGCTATACGGCCCGGTCGAAGCGGCCCCCACGTTGCAGGAACTGCAGGAGCGTCGCGCCGCCTGATGCTTTTGATGAAACGGAAATTGGCTATTGAAACGGAAAGGCTGACGTTGCGGTCGCCGGTTCATTCCGATTTTCGTCCGTGGACCAAGTTGCGCTCAGAAAGCATTGACTATCTCAGCCCTTGGGAACCCGCTTGGGCCAGCGATCACCTGTCGCGCAAGGCGTTTACCAATCGGGTGTACTGGGCCAATCGGTCGGTGACAGGCGGCACAGCACTTCCGCTGTTTCTTATCCGGCGCAGCGACAATGCTTTGATCGGGGCAATCACGCTCGACAACATCCGCAGGGGTCCATCGCAGGCCGGCACGCTGGGGTATTGGACCGGTGAACAATTTGCCCGCCGCGGCTACATGCGAGAGGCAATCGAAGCGACGGTGCACCATGCATTTAGTCGGCTGGATCTAAGCCGTATCGAAGCCGCCTGCCTGCCCGAAAACATCGCGTCACGCGGGTTGCTGGAAAAGACCGGTTTCAAGTACGAAGGCGTGGCCCAAAGCTATCTGCAGATCGACGGCCGCTGGCGCAATCATGTGCTTTATGCACAGTTACGCAATGATCGGCGCGGCAAGACGGCGGCAGGATAAGCCGGGCCCCCGCCTAGAACGGCAGTCTAAGCTGGCCATCTAACTCTCAAGAAAGAATTCGCAGTCGGCCCCAATCTCGATGGAGCCTGCCTATCACCGCCGTCGGTCGCGCCGCGCGCTCATCGGTTGGAACGCCACGCCAACATGCGCCTCGCAATAAGGTTTTCCCTGCTGCACCGGCAGACCGCAGAACCAGAAATCTTCGGTTGCAGGGTCACCGACGGGCCATTTACAGGTCCGTTCCGTCAATTCCATCAGGCCGATCTTCTTCGACTTCTTCTCGATCTCGCTGACCTTCGCCAAGGCTTCGGGGCTGATCTCATTCGCCGACGGCTGCGGCGGCAACGGTTGACCGGCCGGAATGATCTTGGCGCGGGCGGGCAGGTTCGGTTTTGGGGCAGGGGCCGCTTCGACAACCTCTTCCACGGGCTCTGCCTTGGCTTTGGCCGCGGGCTTTGCCGACGCCTTGGGCTTGGCTTCCGCTTTCGGGGGCGCAGCAGCCGGCGTGGTGGCACCATTTGTCGCGCGGTTGGAAAGGCCCAGCCGGTGAACCTTGCCAATCACAGCGTTGCGGGTGACGCCCCCCAGTTCTTTTGCGATCTGGCTTGCAGACTGGCCTTCGCCCCACATTTTCTTCAAGATATCTACGCGGTCATCGGTCCAAGACATTTGGCGTCCTTAGCTAAAAAGCGGCCCCATGCTGGACCGCCTTGGAAAATTCTCAAGTCCCTATACTAATCACTGTCAGCTTGGGTGCAAGCCGCGAAGCGCCGATTGCACGCCCGCGCGGTGCGCAGATCACCACTTATCGCGCCCCAAACGGCCCTCCAATCGGCATTCAGGAGCAGATCAAGGCGCGCCGGCGCTTTTTCGCTATGCAAAACGCCCCGGCGGATTTAAGCAGGGCGCATGATCATAGGCCATAACCATCTGGCACGACGACGCCAAAGCTGACCCGGCTGGGGGGCCCATTCATCGGGGCCGCGACGATTGCTGACGGTAATAAACCGTCTTTCCCTTGCAAATCCCATTGACCCTTTCCGTCCTCCATGGCCTGTTGTGCCTTTGATGCGGACAACCCCTAAGGAAAATCTCGATGATCCCTTCTGTACTGCCAACCTACTCCCGTGCGCCCCTCAGCTTTGTCAAAGGTGAGGGTGCATGGCTGATCGAGAAAGACGGCCGCCGGTTTCTGGATCTGGGTGCAGGCATTGCAGTGAATGCCTTGGGCCATGCCAACCCTGCGCTGGTGGCGGCGCTGACCGAACAGGCGGGGCAGCTTTGGCACACGTCGAACCTTTATCACATCCCGCAGCAACAGGCGTTGGCGGACAAATTGGTCGCCCTCAGCTTTGCCGACACGGTGTTTTTCACAAACTCCGGCACCGAATCCTGCGAACTGGCAGTCAAGATGGCGCGCAAGTACTTCTACGAAAAAGGACAGCCTGACCGGACCGACATCATCACTTTTTCAGGCTCGTTCCATGGGCGCTCTGCTGCCGGGATCGCGGCGGCAGGGTCGGAAAAGATGACGAAAGGCTTCGGGCCCTTGCTGCCGGGGTTTGTCCATCTTGATTTCGGCGACCACGATGCGCTGACCGCGGCCATCACCGACAGAACCGCCGCCATCCTGATCGAACCCGTCCAGGGCGAAGGCGGCATCCGGCCCGTGCCGGATCAGTGCCTTAAAGGAATGCGCGACCTGTGCGACGCGCATGGCATCTTGCTGATCATGGACGAAGTGCAATGCGGCGTCGGACGGACCGGCAAGCTTTTCGCCCATGAATGGTCGGGCATCACGCCCGACATCATGATGGTGGCCAAAGGCATCGGCGGCGGATTTCCCTTGGGCGCGGTGCTCGCCACCGAAGACGCGGCATCGGGGATGACCGCCGGAACCCATGGTTCGACTTATGGCGGCAACCCGCTTGGCTGCGCTGTCGGCAATGCGGTGATCGACATCATCGGCGATCCGGCGTTCATGGCCGATGTGAACCGCAAGGCCAGCCTGATCCGGCAAAAGCTGGAAGGTCTGGTCGCCAGCCACCCGGACGTCTTTGAAAGCGTGCGGGGTGCGGGTCTGATGCTGGGCATCAAATGCAAGGCGACAAACACCGATGTGGTGGCGGCTGGCTATGCCCACGAGGTGATCACCGTGCCAGCAGGCGACAACGTGATCCGTTTGTTGCCACCGCTCACCATCACCGATGATGAAATAGGCCACGCCATATCCCGTCTGGACAAAGCAGCAGGCAGCCTGAAAACCGCCTGATCTTCATTTTGCCAGATAAACT
>JBFGFW010000320.1:0-3572 GCA_041579395.1 Sulfitobacter sp. | reverse complement strand
GTCGAGGTGCAGATCGGCGGTGCGTCGGGCGAACCATTGCCGCCCGACCAGACCGGAGAGATCATGGTGCGTGGCCAGACCGTGATGCCGGGATATTGGAACGCCCCCGAGGCGACCGCCAACACTTTGCGCAACGGGTGGCTGATGACGGGAGACGTGGGAACGATGGACGCCAAGGGCTATGTCACACTGCAAGACCGCAGCAAGGACATGATCATCACCGGCGGGTCCAACGTCTATCCCCGCGAAGTGGAAGAGGTGCTGCTGACCCACCCGGACCTGTCAGAAGCGGCGGTGATCGGGCGCGCCCACCCCGACTGGGGCGAAGAAGTGGTGGCGTTTATCGTGGGAACGGCACCTGAAGCCGAACTGGACGCGCTGTGTCTTGGCCAGATCGCGCGTTTCAAGCGCCCCAAGGCCTATATCCGCATCAAGGCGTTGCCCAAGAACAACTATGGCAAGGTGCTGAAAACCGAACTGCGCGACATGCTGTAACGCTTGGCCCGAAACGGGAGCGGAAAATTCAAATTTTCCGGACCGGAATTTTTGGAAAATTCCGATCCCGATCGTAAGTGGCGCGCCTAGATTGCCAGATATTCGGCCCGTAGTTCGGCATTGTTAAGCACCTCCTCGGCGGTGCCGTCAAAAACAACGCCGCCAGTGTCGAGGATCACCGCTCGGTCCGCCAGTTTCAGCGCACGCACGGCGTTCTGTTCCACCAGGATCGTGGTGATGCCCTGCTGCTTGATCAGCGTCAGCGTCTTTTCGATTTCATCGACGATGACCGGGGCCAGACCTTCATAGGGTTCGTCCAGCAGCAGCACCTTGATGTCGCGGGCCAGGGCACGGGCAATGGCCAGCATCTGCTGTTCGCCGCCCGACAGGGTCACGCCTTCTTGCTTGCGCCGTTCCTTGAGACGGGGAAAAAGCTCATATATCCGCTCCAGCGACCAACCGACAGGCGGGGCGATCTGCGCCAGTTGCAGGTTTTCCTCGACCGTCAGGCCAGCGATGATGCGGCGGTCTTCGGGCACAAGCGCCAGCCCGGCGGCCGAGGCTTCATGGCTCGCCATCTTGTGCAGCGGCTTGTGGTCAAGCCACACTTCGCCCCTGCGCAATTCGGGGCTGCCGATCTGCGCGATGGCGCGGAGTGTCGATGTCTTGCCAGCACCGTTGCGGCCCAGCAGGGCCAGAATTTCACCCTCGTGAACGTTAAAGCTGACGCCTTGAACGATATAACTTTCACCGTAATAGGCGTGGATATCCCAGACGGACAGGAAGGCCGGAGCGGTTGACGCCTTGTTGGCGCTGGTCGAAAAATCGGTGGTCGTGTTCATGTTCTTATCCTTGCGGAGGAGGTGGGGTGAAACCCCCACCCTACGACAACTGGTAGGGTGGGATTGGATCCCACGCTATGCTGCGTCCTGAGATTCGCCCAAATAAGCTTCGCGCACCTTGGGGTGGCCTTTGATCTTCTCTGGCGTGTCTTCAACCAGCGGCGTGCCCTGTGCCAGAACGGTGATCCGTTCGGCCAAGGAAAACACCACATGCATGTCATGTTCGATGATTGCGATGGTGATGTCGCGTTCTTCCTTGATCTGCTTGAGCAGGTCGATGGTGTTGTTGGTATCGGCCCGCGCCATGCCCGCCGTAGGCTCGTCCAGCAGCAGCAAACGGGGGTCCTGCGACAGGCACATCGCGATCTCAAGTCGCCGCTTGTCTCCGCGCGACATCGATGCGGCATGCATGTGACGTTTGTCCGCCAGCTTCATCTCGACCAGCATTTCCTCGGCTTTTTCAAGCACATCGCGCTGGCTGGACACGCGGGTCAGCGCATTCAGTTCAAACGATCCGTCACGCTTGGCAAAGCAGGGGATCAGCATGTTTTCCTGCACGCTCAGATCGCCGAAAATTTCGGGCGTCTGGAACACGCGGGAAATTCCCATCTGGTTGATCTCATAGGGTTTGCGCCCCAGCACCGACTGCCCGTCGAACATCACCGATCCGGTGTCCGGGATCAGCTTGCCGACCAGCACGTTCAGCAGCGTCGATTTGCCCGCTCCGTTCGGCCCGATGATGGCATGCACCGAATTCTCGGCGATGCTGAGGTTGACGTTGTCCAGCGCCTGCAGACCGCCAAAGCGTTTGCCGACATTTTTGACTTCAAGAATGGCCATCAGATCAGCTCCTTATTCGGCGGGGGTTTGATTGCGTTGCTCGGCGGCATCGGATTCAACAGATGTCGCGTTGCGATCCTTGCGCCGGAAGACGCGACCGATGCGTTGGCCACCTTCGACAAGGCCACCGGGCAGGAAGATCACGACCAGCATGAACAACAGACCCAAGGTCAGGTGCCAACCCTTGCCCACAAAGGGGTGGATAATGTTAACCAGAAAATCCTCGATCCCGTCGGGCATGAAGGAAAACCATCCGTGCAGCACGTTGTCATTGATCTTCGAAAAGATGTTTTCGAAATACTTGATGAAACCCGCGCCCAGTACCGGCCCCAGAAGGGTGCCTGCACCGCCGAGGATCGTCATCAGGACCACCTCGCCAGACGCCGTCCACTGCATCCGTTCGGCCCCGGCAAGCGGGTCCATCGAGGCCAGCAAACCGCCCGCAAGACCGGCATACATCCCCGAGATCACAAACGCGGCCAGCGTGTAGGGCTTGGTGTTCAGACCGGTATAGTTCATCCGTTGCTGATTCGATTTGACGGCGCGCAGCATCATCCCGAACGGCGAGCGGAACACCCGGATCGAAATATAGAACGCAACCAGCATGATCAGCGCGCAAAGGTAATAGCCCACCGAAAAGGTAAAGGACCAGTTTCCAAACGCGAGGGTGGCGGCGTCGTTCATTTCAGCGCCGAACAGGTTGGGATAGCGCGGTGCGTTGGCCCCATCCAGAATGCGCGGATCACTCAGCGAGATTTGCAGACCCGTTTCACCGTTGGTGATCGGCGTCAGCACCGAATAGGCTAGGTTGAAGGACATCTGCGCAAAGGCCAGCGTCAGGATCGAAAAATAGATCCCCGATCGGCGCAGAGACACATACCCGATCACAACCGAGAAAAGGCCCGCGACGATGACCGACAGCATGATCGCAGGGATCACGTTCATCGACAAAAGCTTCATCATCCAGACGGCGGAATAGCTGCCCACCCCCAGGAATGCCGCGTGACCAAAGCTGAGATAGCCGGTCAGGCCAAACAGGATGTTAAACCCGATGGCAAAGATCCCGTAGATTACGAAACGCTGCATCAGATCGGGATAACCCGCGTTGAACTGGGCCAGTCCGGAATTACCGGGAAAGGGGTTCAGCAGGATCGGTGCGGCCATGGTCAAAAGGGCAACCAACAACACCAGTCCAAAGTCTTTTTTGTTCAGTCCAAGCATGGCTTATTCCTCCATCACGCCTTTGCGGCCCATCAGGCCACGGGGGCGTGTCAGCAAGATGATAATCGCGACAACATAAATGATGATCTGGTCGATCCCGGGCAAAAGGTTCTTGACCTCGTTCATCGATGCGATGGATTCCAGGATGCCAAGCAAAAAGCCCGCCAGGACCGC
>JBFGFW010000319.1:0-3580 GCA_041579395.1 Sulfitobacter sp. | reverse complement strand
CGGAAGGGCAGAAAGTTCCACTTTGTGCCTGCAGCCTCAAGCACGTCCTGGGTGTCGATTCCAAGCCGGTTGAAGATCAATGCCAATTCATTAATGAGGGCGATGTTGACGTCACGTTGCGTGTTCTCGATCACCTTGGCGGCTTCGGCGACGCGGATCGACGGGGCCTTGTGTGTGCCTGCGGTGATGATCGATGCATAAAGCGCATCAACCTTATCCGCGATTTCGGGCGTGGAGCCCGAGGTGACCTTGACGATCTGCGGCAGGCGGTGCGCTTTGTCGGCCGGGTTGATCCGCTCGGGTGAATAGCCGGCAAAGAATTCCTTGTTGAACGTAAGACCAGAGGTTTTCTCAAGCACTGGCACGCAGTCTTCTTCGGTCGCACCCGGATAAACGGTGGATTCGTAAATCACGATATCGCCGCGTTTCAAGACCTTTCCGATCGTCTCTGACGCTTTAAGAAGCGGGGTCAGGTCGGGGCGTTTATGTACGTCTATGGGCGTTGGCACGGTAACGATGAACACGGTGCAATCGGCCAGATCCTGCGGCTGATCGGAGAAGGTCAAGTGCTTGGCCTCGGCCAGTTCGCCCGCATCCACTTCCAGCGTATTGTCTTCACCGGCGCGCAGTTCGGCGATACGGGACGCGTTGATGTCGAACCCCACAACCCTGCGCTGTTTGCCAAATTCGACAGCCAGAGGCAGGCCAACATAGCCCAAGCCGATCACGGCAATGGGAGCATCTTTCAGGGGCGGCATCGCAAACTCCTCGTCTAAAACCTACTTGTCATAATAGTCGCGGAACCAAGCCACGAAGTCCCGGATGCCGTCTTTTATGTCAGTCTGAGGTTTGTACCCCGTCAGGCTTTGCAGCAGTTCCGCATTGGCCCAAGTGGCGGGTACATCGCCCATCTGCATGGGCATGTAGTTACGGATTGCCTTTTGACCAAGCTCTTCCTCGATCGCATCGACGAAATCCAGCAGACGAACCTTGTCAGAGTTGCCGATATTCACGATGCGGTAGGGTGCCACCGGCGACAGGCTGTCGCCTTCGGGCACCTCGCGGTTGTCGGGCCGGACGGGGGGCGTGTCGATCAGCAGCCGGATGCCGCGCACAAGATCAGTGACGTAGGTAAAGTCGCGGTACTTGTCGCCGTGGTTATAGATATCAATGGGCCGCCCATCCAGGATTGCATCCACGAATTTGAAAAGCGCCAGATCGGGGCGCCCATAAGGTCCGTAGACGGTGAAAAAGCGGAACATCGTCGTCGGCAGATCCCACAAATGCGCGTACGAATGCGCCATGCTTTCGTTCGCCTTTTTCGTCGCTGCATAGAAGGTGAGGGCGGTATCGGCCTTTTCGGTCTCGATGAAAGGCATCTCCTCGTTGGCACCATAGACCGAGGAGGTCGAGGCCATCAGCAAATGTTCGACCTTCAGACGGCGCGCGATCTCCATCACATTGAATGTGCCGACGAGATTGCTGTCGAGATACGCGCGGGGGTTTTCGAGCGAATAGCGCACACCAGCTTGGCCGGCGAGGTGGACAATCACTTCGGGGGCAAAGTCATCAGTGACTTGGGTCATCAGCGCGTCATCTTCAAGCATGCCTTCGGTCATGGTGAAATGCGGATTTTGCAGCAGCATCTGGTGGCGGCGCTGTTTCAAAGTGACGTCATAGTAATCCGTCATGCCGTCAAACCCGTGAACCCTGAACCCTTCGGCGAGCAACAGTTGGGCAAGGTGGAATCCGATAAAGCCAGCAGTGCCGGTAATGAAAACTTTTCTCACGGGGGGCGGTGTCCAGTTCTGGTTTGTATTTTGCCCTGATTACCTGAGTTGCCCTGCTAATAAAAGCGAGGGTCTTGGTAGTTATCCTGTGACCCAAGTAGCGTGCAAATGTCTTGAGCCCCAGCTTGCGCCACAGGACATCGTCAGCAACTTGCAAATTCTGCGTCAAAAGCAAAACGACTTGTCTAATTTTTTCCAAACAGCGTAAAAGAAGGCATGAAGATATGCGCCATCACAATGGTTTACAAAGACTACTGGGCGCTATCGCAGTGGTACAGACATTATGGCCGGCAGCTTGGCTTTGACAATCTGTATGTGGTCGCCCACGGGCCCGACGAAAAGGTCGCGCAGATTTGCCCACAAGCCAGCGTGATTACAATCCCCCGCGACAGCCTTGAAGGATTTGACCGCCGCCGGGGAAAGCTGCTGAACAGTTTCACAGATGGCTTGGGCCTGTCCTACGACTGGGTGATCCGCACCGATGCGGACGAGTTAATCTGCTTTGATCCCTCGCTTTACACATCCTTCAGTGACGTGTTCGAGGCATCCTCGTCCGGGGCGCTTTTCGCCTTGGGTCTGAATGTGGCCGAGGTGATTGACGAGAAGGTGCTGAAAGGCACCGAAATGGCGTTGGGGCATCGATCCACGGCCGTATTTTCAGGCCACTACAGCAAAGCGTGGGCATCTAGACGTGGCACGACCTTGTGGCGCCACGGTATCTGGGTGAGCACTCGCAAGCTTTCCACCGCGCAGTTCGACCTGCCAAAGGGCGTCTACCTGATGCATCTTAAATATGCCAATCTGGAGGCATTGGAGAGCGCCAATCACTACCGGCAAGAGATTGCAAATGCCGTGGGCAAAGGCCTTCCAGGTGCCGCGTGGAAAGATGCGGAAAAAGATGCAGCGCGGTTTTACGCAAATCTGGCTGCGTACCCCGACAAGGAATGGAACTGCGCGCGGGATGAAGCGTATAATTCGATTATTTCAGAGCCGGTTCGAGACGAAACGGAAAACGTCCTGCGCAGCAAATCCAAAATCTTCAAGCACCGGGTAACATTGCCAGGCTGGTTCAAGACATATTTTGGATAGGATCATTAAGCTAGCGGGCTCAAGGCGAGACCTCGATCCGGATAAGTATCATTAACCTTGCCGTCGCCGTGATCGTCAATCGCGCAGGGTTTGAGCAGGACACTGAGACCGATTGACGTCGCACAAGATACTTCCAGTCAAATATGAAGCGTCCCTGACAAAATGTTACTGATTCCCGGTAGGGTGATCAGCGACCGAAATCGGTTTCAGTTTGCGTCGTCTTGCGCGGGAATAGTGGGTGTCAGGGGATCATATTTACCCCATGTTGGGCTCAATCGGCGGACGCTACCAGAGGAGATACTGCCCGCACTGCCCTCCGCATTCTTCCGACGGACACTTGATCAGATCAGCCAACCTCTCAAAATTTTAAGCAGTTTTGCGTAACAGACTTCTGTCAATTGGAAGTCCACTGCTGTGGGATACACCCCACGATTATTACATAACCTATATTACAAGACTAATTAGTTCTGAGTGGTGCGCGCTACCTTGAAGTGAGAATACTGTTAGAAAATAATGTGTTATCTAATAAGGAGAACATCTCATGGGAGCCGTTTATACGCAACTGAGCATGCAAGAGCGTCGCAGAATTGAGGACTGGTGGTATGCAAAGGTGCCCGTCGCCGAGATGGCGCGGGTTTTGAAGCGTCACAAGTCGACGATCTTCCGCGAGATCAAACGCAATTTCTGGGCTGATGAAGCTT
>JBFGFW010000318.1:0-3612 GCA_041579395.1 Sulfitobacter sp. | reverse complement strand
CAGATTCCGGCGTCATGTTCTCTGGCGATATCGTCGAGTACCGGTCCGCCTGTTACTGCGGCGACGGGCATTTCGGCGACTGGCCGGCCACCCTCGACGCCATCGCCGCCCTGCGTCCGCAGGCGCTCAGCCCCGGCCGCGGCGACGCCCTGGTGGGCGGCGACAAGGTGGCAGAGGCCATCGCCTTGACCCGGGATTTCCTTCAGAGCACCTATCGCCCGGTGGCTGCCATCGCCAAGGGTGGTGGCAGCCTCAAGGAGGCCTTCGCCGCCTGTCGGGCCGTCTGCGACGACAAGTTCGAGGATTACGCGATCTACGAACATTGCCTGCCCTTCAACGTCGCCCGCGCCTATGACGAAGCCCGCGGCATTGCCCATCCCCGCATCTGGACCGCCGCCCGCGACATCGAGATGTGGGAACAACTCCAGGACTAAGGGAACACGCACAGCATCCCCGTGGCTTATGACTACGCCCCCTTTCCCTACGCACCCCCGCCCGGCCTGACCAAGGTCGAGCCCCGCCATGCGGTGGTGATCGTCGGGGCCGGACCGATTGGCCTGTCGATGGCCATAGATCTGGCCTTGCAGGGGGTCGCGTCGGTGGTGCTGGATGACAACAACGTGGTCTCTGTCGGCTCGCGCGCGATCTGCTGGGCCAAGCGCACGCTTGAAATTTTCGACCGTCTGGGTGTCGGCGAACGGATGCTTGAAAAGGGCGTGACCTGGAAAGTCGGTCGGAATTTTCATCGCGCAAAACAGCTCTTTGCCTTCGATCTGCTGCCAGAACCCGGGCACAAATACCCCGCCTTCATCAATCTGCAACAATACTATGTCGAACAATACCTTATCGAACGCGCGCAAGGTTTTCCTGACCTGATCGACCTGCGATTTCTCAACAAAGTCACCAACCACACCGACCACGGCGATCATGTCAGCCTCGACGTCACGACACCCGATGGCGCGTATACCTTGACCGCCGACTTTTATATCGCCTGCGATGGTGCCGGATCCGCCACCCGTCAGCGCATGGGCTTGCCCTTCGAGGGGCAAACCTTCGAAGAACACTTTCTGATTGTCGACGTCGAAATGGAAACTTCTCCCTTCGGCAATCACGATACACCGGAACGCTGGTTCTGGTTCGCCCCGCCGTTCCACTCCGGCCAATCGGCCCTGCTGCACAAGCAACCCGACAACATCTACCGCATTGATCTGCAATTGGGCCCCGACACCGACCCCAAGGCCGAAGCCACCGAAGCCAAAGTCATCCCCCGGATCAAAGCCATCGTCGGCGACACACCGTTCCGGCTGGACTGGATGAGCGTCTATAAATTCCGCTGCGCGAAATTGGACAGATTTGTCCACAACCGCGTCATCTTTGTCGGCGACAGCGCCCATGTCGTCAGCCCCTTCGGGGCCCGTGGCGGCAACGGCGGTATCCAAGACGTTGACAATCTTGGCTGGAAATTGGCCCTTGTGCTGCAGGGCGATGCCCCGCCCCACCTGCTGGAAAGCTACGACACCGAACGCGTGCAGGGTGCAGCCGAAAACATCCTCAATTCCGCCCGCGCCACCAATTTCATGACGCCCAAATCCCCGATCGAAGCGTTGTTTCGCGATCAGGTTCTCATGCTCGCCGCCGATCACCCCTTCGCGCGCAAACTGATCAACTCCGGCCGGTTGTCGCAACCCTGCATGCTTGATGCATCTCTCTTGCAAACGCCTGGTGCCGCGCCAGTCAGCCCGGGCCGCTGCCTGCTCGACGCCCCCCTGAGCGGCCCCGACGGCCCGACCTGGCTGATCGAACAGGCCCAAGGGGCCTTCACGCTGATCACAGCCAGTGCAATGCCACTTCCCGATATTAAAGGCATCCGACGCTTGGGCATCAACCAACACGCCGATTATCCCTGCTTTACCAGCATCGATCGGCTGTTTGAGAACCGTTACGGCACCGAAAAGATTTACCTGCTGCGCCCCGATGGACATGTCTGCGCGGTCTTTGACACACCCGACCCGAAACGCATCACCGCAGCCCGGAACCGCGCCATGGGATCTGACACATGATTCTGGAAGACAACCTTGGTTCCGACGCCGATGCATTCTACACCGCACTGATGGACACCCACAAAGGTCTCACCGAAGCGCAAAGCCACGCGCTAAATGCCCGGTTGGTGCTGATGATGGCCAATCAGATCGGCGATCTGACCCTCCTCAATGAACTGCTTGCCGAAGCGCTGAAATCCGGAACAACTTAACTTCTCTGGCTCTTAAATATCCCTGTCGCAACCCCTCAGGTCGTAATGCCCCGCCCCGCAATGGGACTGCCGCCGCTACTGATCTCCACAACCGGGCGGCGCGCAGTATCGCAGATGTGATCTCTGAAAAGCGGGAAACGCAATGCGGGAAACGTCGCAAACGGGCAAAAAACCGCCGTTTTGCAAGGGGGTAGGGGTGTACTTAGCCCGAAGGCATCCCAGACAAAGGGTTGACGCATGGCCTTGCAATGATGACACTGCGCGATGCACGCTGGTCGTTTTCCAGCCAATGACAGCAGAAGAACTGCATCACCACCCTGTGCGCCCCAACAGGTGCACACCTGCACGCGGCCCCTTGATGACGAGGAACTGCCGCATCAACAGAGAGGAAGATCATGAGTTTTTTGACCCGTACCGGTAAACGCCTGCCCCAGTCGATCCTGAATTCGGCCGAGGCAGCCAAGAAAGATCCGGTCAACCGCCGCGAATTTCTTGCCTTGGCAAGTGCATTTGGCGCAACGACGGCGACTGCCTATGCGATGATCGGCATGCCTGCCCCCGCAATGGCTGCGGCCCACAAAGAAGGCGGCACCGTGCGCATGCAGATGGAAGTGCGCGCCTTGAAAGATCCGCGCACCTATGACTGGTCGCAGATCGCGAACTTCTCGCGCGGCTGGCTGGAATATCTGGCCATCTGGGAAAATGACGGCACGTTCACACCTGCCCTGCTGGAAAGCTGGGAGATCAACGACGATGCCACAGAATACACGCTGAATGTTCGCAAGAACGTGACATGGAACAACGGCACGCCGTTCACCGCGGCAGATGTTGCGCGCAACATCGAAGGCTGGTGCGACAAGTCGGTCGAAGGCAACTCGATGGCTGGCCGCTTTGGCACGCTGGTCGACGAAACCAGCGGCAAGGCCATCGAAGGGTCGATCGTCGTGGTCGACGATCACACGGTCAAGCTCATGCTGCCGCGCCCGGATATCACATTGATCCCCGGCATGGCTGATTACCCTGCTGCCATCGTGCCGGAAGGCTTTGACGCCGATACCATGCTGGACAACCCGATCGGCACTGGCGCGTACCTGCCCGAAACGCTCGAAGTAGGCGTCAAAGGCGTGTTGGTCCGTAACATGGATCACACATGGTGGGGCACGGAAGTGTACGGCGGCCCCTACATCGACCGGCTGGAATATATCGACTACGGCACTGACCCCTCTGCCTTTGTGGCGGCGGCCGAGGCCGAAGAAATCGATGCCACCTATTCCATCGAAGGCGAATTTATCGATGTCTTCGGCACGTTGGACGGCTGGAACCAGAACGAGATCGCCACAGCGGCGACCATCGTGATCCGT
>JBFGFW010000317.1:0-3615 GCA_041579395.1 Sulfitobacter sp. | reverse complement strand
GGCAGCTCATGGGGCATCGGGGTCGCCTTGTCCTCAAGGTCGATCTCGAAGAACTCAGCCAGCGCATCGATGCTTTCCACGTGTTCCTGCACACGCGTGGTCAACCGCCCGATAAGGTCTTCCAGAAACTCTGCCGGGGTGGGGGGCGCGCTGTTCTTTTCGGCAGCCTGACGGATCGCATCGATCGCGAACACCTTTTTGCGGCGCACGGTGATCAGCAGATTTGTATCGACATACATGCGCACTGATACCATTTCGTCGGCATCCTGACCTTCGTTCATGTTGATGCCGCGCAGGTTCAGGATCAACCCACCCTCGAACCGATCACAGCGTGGCCGCGTCTGTTTCTGGATCAGCGACCCGGCGGGAATTTCATGCAGGTTTTCGCGCACCCATGGGTCTAGCATCGGGTCGGACAGATCAAAGTGCCACCAACGATAGCTGCCGGCCCCGGTCAGATTGGTGTCTGTCGGGACCGACGTGGTGCCATCGTCAAAGATGTCGAAAACGCAAATGGGCATGGAAACCGCCTTAAACCTTCTACATCAGGCAGTTTTGCACCCTACCGACCCAAGGGCAATATCACAGTGCGGCTGCCAGGCGCGTGCCCTGATCAATCGCGCGCTTTGCATCCAGCTCGGCTGCGACATCGGCACCGCCAATCACGTGGCAGGGGATGTTCTTGGCTTCAAGCGCGTCCGCCAGCGACCGGTCCGACAACTGGCCTGCGCACAACACGATGGTGTCCGCCTCGATCAGCTTGGGGTTTTCGCGGGTCTCGCCAAAGCTGATGTGCAGGCCGTCGCCGTCGATTTTTTCATAGTTCACACCGCCGATCATTTCGACGTTTTTCATGGTCAGGGATGCACGGTGAATCCAGCCAGTCGTCTTGCCCAGACCCTTGCCCAGCTTTGTTGCCTTGCGTTGCAGCATCGTGACCTGCCGTGCGGGCGCATGCGGCTGCGGGCCTTCGGGAGCCAGACCGCTGCGGTGTTCGGCAGGATCGGTGACGCCCCATTCCTTCATCCATTCGGGCAGGTTGGTGGTGGTGCTGTCGCCATCGTGGACAAGATGTTCGGACACGTCGAAACCAATGCCGCCAGCGCCGATAACGGCGACTTTCTTGCCCGCTTTGGCCTTGCCGTTCAGGATGTCGATATAGCTGACGACATTGCCCGCGTTCTGCCCGGGAATTTGCGGGTCGCGCGGCACGACGCCGGTGGCGATGATCACCTCGTCAAACGCGTCCAGATCGTTGGCCGATACGTCGGTGTTCAGCTTGACCGTCACACCCTGCGCCTTGATCATTGCGCGGTACCAATCGACCAGTCCCCAGAATTCTTCCTTGCCCGCGACCTGCTTGGCCAGATTCAACTGCCCGCCGATCTCGGATGCGCGGTCAAAGACGGTCACCTTGTGCCCCCGCTCTGCCGCTGTGATGGCCGCTGACAGACCTGCAGGGCCTGCCCCGACGACTGCAATCGATTTCACGGCATGGGTTGGCTCAACCTTCAACTCGGTCTCATAACAGGCGCGCGGATTGACCAGACAGCTTGAGATTTTGCCCCCGAATGTATGGTCCAGACAGGCCTGATTGCACGCGATGCAGGGCGCGATCTGATCGGATTTGCCCGCCATCGTCTTGGCGACAAAATCAGCATCTGCCAGCATGGGCCGCGCCATCGAAACCATATCGGCGCAGCCATCGGCCAGCACGCTTTCGGCGACCTCTGGCGTGTTGATCCGGTTCGAGGTGATCAGCGGCACGCCGACCTTGCCCATCAGCTTTTTCGTGACCCAGGCAAATGCCGCCCGCGGCACTGATGTGGCGATGGTGGGTATCCGCGCCTCGTGCCAGCCGATGCCGGTATTGATAATCGTGGCCCCGGCCTTTTCAACCGCCTGCGCCAGTTGCGCGACCTCGTCAAAGGTGGATCCGTTGGGGATCAGGTCGATCATCGACAGCCGGTAGATGATGATGAAATCGTCGCCCACGGCTTCGCGGACGCGGCGCACCACCTCGACCGGCAGCCTCATCCGGTTTTCATAGGATCCGCCCCATTCATCGGTGCGTTTGTTGGTGTGGGTGACCAGAAACTGGTTCAGGAAATAGCCCTCTGAGCCCATCACCTCGACCCCGTCATAGCCCGCTTGCTTGGCGCGCAAGGCACAGGCGGCGATGTCGGAGATCTGCTTTTCGATGCCTTCGGCGTCCAGTTCCTTGGGTGCGAACATCGAGATCGGCGATTTGATTGCACTGGGGGCCACGCAATCGGGGCTGAAAGCATAGCGGCCAGCGTGCAGGATCTGCATCGCGATCTTGCCGCCCGCCTCGTGAACACGTTGGGTGACGACGCTGTGGTTGTCGATGTCCTTTTGCGAGACCATCAATGCGGCCCCGTGTGCCACGGCCCCTTCCATGTTCGGCCCGATCCCGCCCGTCACCATCAACGCCACGTCCCCGCGCGCACGGGTCGCGTAAAATTCGGCAACGCGGTTCCAGTCGCCCGTTTCCTCAAGGCCGGTATGCATCGACCCCATCAGCACCCGGTTTTTCAACGTGGTAAAGCCCAGATCAAGCGGGGCAAGCAGGTGGGGATAGTCTGACATGGCGAAAACCTTTCGGGATTTAGGGCGTTGGGGTGAAGATGATCTTATGCGCAGCCCCCTGTCACGTGCAACGCTGCGTTATATTGCGGCAATATACAGGCGCGCGCCATTCGTGCTAATTGAGACGCAACAGTGCTGTCCCAGAAAGGGCCGACCCATGACGCCAGAAGACATTGCCAAATTGCCGTACCGTCCTTGTGTGGGCGTCATGCTGGTGAATGCCGACGGGCATGTATTTGTCGGCCAACGCAAGGACCGCGATCAGGATGCCTGGCAAATGCCCCAAGGTGGGGTGGATGAGGGCGAACACGCCGAAATTGCAGCACTGCGCGAGCTTGAGGAAGAAACAGGCGTCTCGCCCGTATCCGTGTCGGTCTTGGCGCAGACCGAAGACTGGCTGCCCTATGACCTGCCGCATGATCTGGTCCCTAAAATCTGGAAAGGCCGGTATCGCGGGCAGGAACAGAAATGGTTTCTGCTGCGCTTTCACGGCAGTGATGACGAAATCAACCTTGAGACAGAGCACCCCGAGTTCTCCCATTGGCGCTGGCTGCCTGTCGATGATCTGGTCGCCAACATCGTCCCGTTCAAGCGCGAAGTATATCAGGCCGTGGTGACCGCGTTCCGCCCTTATCTGGGGTAGATGCAGCCGCTCGACGACTGCGCGATTGCGGGGCGGCATTCGCCCAATGCAAACCTAAACTATGGTTTCATATTACCAGTATGAGTTGTCCAGTAGGCGACCAACGTGGCAGGAGCGGCGGAACTCAGACTTAGTTTGATACGCCCTAGACGTATCCAAAGGTTAGTACCTGTGCCCTTTTTGTGTAAGAATGGGCACAGGATCGAAATTGGAAAAAAAATGAGCTTTTCAAGGACCAAAGACCGTATTTGGGTCGGGTATGATCTGGTTGCAGGTTGGTTGGTGCGACAACCACCAATTGTGCAGAAGATAGGCTATGGTTTGTTCGGGGCCGTGCTTTGGATCGCCTACCTGCTGCCGGG
>JBFGFW010000316.1:0-3621 GCA_041579395.1 Sulfitobacter sp. | reverse complement strand
CTGCGCTGCTGCAACCTGCTGGAGGACAGCCAGCAAGGCGATCTGATATTCAACGGCGAACCCGTCAAATGGAAGGGCCAAGGCCACAATCGCCGCCCGGCAGATCCCAAACAGGTGCTGCGGATTCGCACGAACCTGTCCATGGTGTTTCAGCAGTTCAATCTGTGGGCGCATATGACCATCCTGCAGAACGTGATGGAAGCCCCCCTGACCGTCCTGCGCCGTGACCGGGCCGAGGTTGAAAAATCCGCGCGCGGCTATCTGGACAAAGTGGGCATTGGCGACAAGTGCGACGTATACCCGGCGCAACTGTCCGGGGGCCAGCAGCAGCGCGCCGCGATTGCACGTGCATTGTGCATGGAACCGCAGGCCCTGCTGTTTGATGAACCGACATCGGCGCTAGACCCGGAATTGGAGCAAGAGGTCATTAAGGTGATCAAGGACCTGGCCACCGAAGGCCGCACGATGATGATCGTGACCCATGACATGAAACTGGCCGCGGATGTATCAGACCACGTCGTGTTTCTGCACCAGGGCCTGATTGAAGAACAAGGGGCACCTGACCAGTTGTTTGGCGCACCCAAATCAGAACGTTTGCGTGGATTCCTTTCGGCAAGCCACGCATCGTAAAAACAAGAAAGTTGGGAGACTTCAAAGATGAAAAAACTACTTTTGGCGACAGCTGCACTGGCACTTAGCACTGGCTTCGCGATGGCCGATGCGCATGGCAAGACCATCCGCATGGGTACCGAAGGGGCCTACCCCCCCTATAACTTCCTGAACGACAAAGGCGAAGTTGACGGATTCGAGCGTGAAGTCGGCGACGAGCTGTGCTTGCGGGCCGAGTTGAAGTGCGAATGGGTGACAAACGAATGGGACAGCATCATTCCGAACCTGACATCGGGCAACTATGACACGATCATTGCCGGGATGAGCATCACCGACGAGCGCGAAGAAGTCATTGATTTCACGCAAAACTACTTTCCGCCCGCCGCGTCTGCCTATGTCGCGAAATCCGCTGATGCCAATCTGACCGGCGGAATTGTTGCGGCACAGACCAGCACCATCCAAGCGGGCCACGTCGCCGAATCCGGCGCGACACTGCTGGAATTCGCGACCTATGACGAAACCGTCGCTGCCGTGAACAATGGCGAAGCCGACGCAGTGTTCGCCGACAAGGACGCCCTGGCCCCAACGGTCGAAGAATCCGGCGGCGCGTTGATGTTCGTTGGCGACGATGTGGCACTTGGTGGCGGCATTGGCCTTGGTCTGCGCGAAAGCGACACCGAGTTGAAAGCCAAGTTTGATGCGGCAATCCAGTCCATGAAGGACGACGGCAGCCTGAACAAACTGATTACCAAGTGGTTCGGCGAGGACGCCAAAACCTTCTAAACCATTGGTCAGGGGGCGGCGTCAGATCCGCCCCCTGCCTGCACAATCAAACCACAGACGCCCGAAAAAAGGCGCTTTCGACTGGGACAATTCGTTATTTTTGCATGCACCGACCCTGAAACGCTGTCTGGCCTGTCATGGCTGATCTGCTTCCTGACCACGGGAAAGCATCTGGCATTCTACGGCGCGTTCGGCACGGTGCTGTTGCTGCTGGCCATCACGGCCCCCGCTGCGCTGGCCTTTGGATTTGGCGGCGCGATGGCGGCGCGCTCAAAGGTGTTGCCGCTTTCCTGGTTCGGGCGCGGCTATATCGCCATTGTGCGCGGCGTCCCGGATATTGCGTTTTTCCTGTTTTTCGTGATCGCCCTGGATCAGGGCATCGAATACGTGCGCCACAAAGTCAAATGCCCCGACTGGACGGAACCGTTGCGTCAAGGCAGTGATTTCATCGTCTGTCAGGCGGCCAAGATGCCGTTGGGCAATTCCCCGCAATGGGTGCATGAAACCTATGGGTTTTCGCTGGCGGTTCTGACCTTCGCGATTGTGTTTGGTGCTTTTGCGGCCAACGTTCTATACGGTGCGATGCGCGCCGTGCCACGCGCGCAGCTGGAGACTGCCGAAGCCTACGGCATGTCGCCGCGCCAGATGTTTTGGCGCGTGCTGGTCCCACAAATGTGGGTCTATGCGCTGCCTGGCCTTGGCAATCTGTGGATGGTGCTGATCAAGGCCACGCCGCTGCTGTTCTTGCTGGGCGTTGAAGACATCGTTTATTGGGCGCGCGAGCTTGGCAATGCGAAGACCCCGCGCTTTACCGATTACCCACATCCCGACTGGCGCATGTGGTACTTTCTGGCACTGCTGGTGTTCTATTTGTGCTTCACGCGGCTGTCTGAAATCGTGCTCGAGCGTTTGATGCAACGGCTAACGCGCGGTCAGGCGACCTCGGGTGGCGAAGCGCAGCGCAAGGCCATGACATGAGCTGCTGGGACACCATTCAGGGCTATGGTTTGCGGTCGCTCGGTATAGGCGAACGCCTGTTGCCGCGCAGTGACTTTACCTTGTGTGATCAATTCACGCTGATCGGGTCCGGCATGATCTGGAACGTCTATTTCGGGTTCTTCGCGCTGATCAGCGGTTTTTTCTTTGCCACGGCTCTGGCCTTTGCCAAGGCGCAGCCAAACCCGTTGTTCCGCAAACCCGCCGAATGGTTCATCTTTATCTTTCGCGGCTCGCCACTGTTCATCCAGTTTTTCTTTGGCTATTTTCTGTTCCTCAGCCTGAAATCGGTGCATCCCTTCTTTGATGCGTTTACTTCAGCGTGGCTTGGCGCGCTGGTGGTGCTGTTTTTCAACACATCCGCCTACTCTGCCGAGATCTTCTATGGGGCGCTGCAATCGATTCCCAAAGGCGACACCGAAGCTGCCGATGCCTATGGCATGTCCGGCTGGCCACGTTTCAAGCGGGTGATCTGGCCCACGATGCTGCGGCTGGCCTGGCCCGCCTACACCAACGAGGCGATTTTCCTGTTCCATGCGACCACCTTGGTGTTTTTCACCGGCTTCCCGGCATTGCAGCAGCGCGGTGATGCGCTTTATTACGCCAGCTATTTCGCCGACAAGACGTTCAACCCGTTCATCCCCTACCCGATTCTGGCGGGATATTTCATTCTGCTGACTCTGGTTGTGATCACAATCTTCGGGGCGATCAATCGACGACTGAACCGGCATTTGCCGCAAGAAATGGTTCGGAAAATTAGCTTGCGTCCGAATCTGATACGGTAGTATTGATTTTTTGATCAAATTATTTGGCGCGTGGGCGTCATTGACGGTTATCACCTTTTGGGTAACCCCGTTTCATGCCCGCCGCTCACAAGGTGTGTTATGAAAAACTGGCTCCGCAAACATCCTCAGGTCCGCACGATCCGTGTGGCTGCCGCCGACCTGAACGGTCAGGCCCGCGGCAAGCGTATCCCCACGCGCTTTGCCGACAAGATCGTCGAGGACGGCACCCGCTTTCCCATGTCCGTGTTGAACCTTGATATCTGGGGCGAAGATATTGACGACAGCCCGTTGGTGTTTGAATCCGGCGATGCCGACGGCATCTTGCGCCCGACCGAGCGTGGATTTCTGCCGATGCCATGGCTGGATGCGCCGTCTGCGCTGTTGCCGATCTGGATGTTTCACGAGGACGGGCGACCCTATGGCGGCGATCCGCGCCATGCCCTGCGCG
>JBFGFW010000315.1:0-3622 GCA_041579395.1 Sulfitobacter sp. | reverse complement strand
CTGCAGGTGGCCGGGATCGACATTCTGATCGTCAGCATCGCCCACCAGATGCTGGACCTGAAACAGTTCGAGACATTCGGGATCGACCCCGCACGCAAATCCGTCGTTGCGCTGAAATCGATGCAGCATTTTCGCGCCGCCTTTGGCCCGATCGCCGGGCGCATTATCGTTTGCGACAGCGGCGCGTTATGTACGCTCAACTATGGGTCACTTGGGTACAAAAATGTGCCCCGCCCGATCTTTCCGTTGGATTGACCCGTAGCGGAGCGCGTACGTTCAATTGCGCGGTTTATGGCGCGCGCCATCGTCGGTGATCGTGAACAGCGACAGCGTGTGATCCATGTTCTTCATTCGGTGCCGAAGCATCAGCCGTGTCAGCCTGTGCAATTCACTTTGATAGGCGGGTTGATCGGCCACATTCTCGGCCTCGCCGCGTGCGTCGCGATCAAACAGGATCGGGGGCAGGTCCGCGGCGAATTCAACCAATGTGAACCGCCCCTCGCGCAGGATCGCCAGCGATGAATCGCTGGGACCGGTACCAAGTGCTTTTTCCCAAACGGTAGCGGATTCGGGTTCGGAAAAATCCAGCTCTGAATAGGAATAGGTACGCCAGTCGTCAGGCACATCGCCCCGCAACAGTGGCAGCAGCGATCTGCCGTCCATCGAATTTGGCACGTCCTGTCCGACCCACGCTAAAATCGTCGGCGCGATGTCAATGGTCTCCGCAGGCTCTGTCACCACCGCGCCAGCCCGCGCTGCGTTGCCCGGTTGGCGGATGATCAGCGGCGTATGATAGGCGGCGTCATGGACGGTAAATTTGCTCCAACTGTGTCGATCCCCCAGCATTTCGCCATGGTCCGATGTCACGACGATCAGCGTATCATCATATTGGCCACTGCTTTTGAGAAAATCGATGACCCTGCCGATGTGCGCATCAACCTCGGTGATCAGCCCGAAATAGATCGAGCGGAGCATTTGGATATTCTCGTCCGTCGGCTCCAGTTCAGGAAACCCCACGACGTTTCGCTCAGGTGTCGCGGCCTGCAGCGTGGGACCGAAAAACGGGTGAATCGCTGCCTCGGACGCAGGATCGGCCAGGCGGTCAGGCAGCGGCAGGTGCGTCGGGTCGTACATATTGTGATAGGGTGCCGGGGCAACCAACGGTGGGTGGGGCCGGATATAGGTCAGATGCGCGAACCAGCTTTTGTCCTTGTACGCGGGCATCGTGGCCAGAAACCGATCCGTCAGAAAGGCCGTGTCGCTGTCTTTCGCACTGTATAGTGCCGGGTCGTTGATCTTGGCGGTGTCGCCTGTCGGTGACACCGGCTGATACACATTCATATAGGGTTCGAATTCATAGCCCTGTTGGATTAGGTGTGACCGCCATGGATAAGACATCTCAAGCCGCATTTCGACGACTTCCTCAAAGCCGGTCATGTAGTGTTCATAGGTCTGCAATGCGGGATCGTTGGGGTGGAAAACGCGCGGATCTTGCGAGGTATCGGTGTACCCGAACAGCATCGGCAGATACCCCGCCTTGCGCATTTCGGTGGCGATGTTGGGCACGTCATGGCGCAGCGGCGTGCCGTTGCGCACAGACCGGTGGTTCATCGAATATTGCCCGGTCAGTAGCGATGCCCGCGACGGGCCGCACGGATTCACCACGGAGAAATGCCGCTGAAACGTGACCGCGTCAGCCATGAGGGCCCGCAGGTTGGGCAGGTCGATGTGTTGGGCCAACGCGCCAAAGATGCAATCGGCGCGCAATTGGTCGATCACTATGAAAAGCACGTTCTTGTCGTTGGTCATCGTGAGAATCCCCATCCAAAACTTTAGATGTGAATAACGCTGATAAACCGCCTCCTGAAAAGGATGTTTTCCCAGCACTTTCTTTTTCCATGACCGAATATGTTAACTTGTTTAGGAAAACTTTTGCATTTACGGTCATTAATGTGGGGCATTGTGTAGGTTCCGTCGATCACTAGAATGGTTCAGATGACCAAACCGGCCAAACATTCCCACCGCGAACTTGAACTGCTGGACGCATTGCACCGGCTGGGTGGATCCGCACGCAGTGCCGAGTTGGCAAAGACGCTGGACGTTTCCGAAGAAACGGTGCGCCGCACGATCAAGGCGCTGTCGAAATCCGGCGTGCTTGAACGTATGTACGGCGGTGCCTATCTGGCCGGACCTCGTGAAGCGCCCGGATTTCTGCGCCGCATTGCCAAGCATTCCCCGGAAAAACGCGCCATTGCGACCACGGTTGCCGAACAGGTCCGCGATGGCATGACGCTGTTTCTGGATGTCGGGTCAACCACCGCCTTTGTCGCGGAGCGTCTGCGGGATCGGGTTGGGCTGACGGTCGCGACCAATTCGATCGGCGTGGCGCAGGTGCTGGCCAATCACAACGGCAACCACGTGCATCTGCTGGGCGGTGAAATGCAGGGCGACGAACGTGGCACCTTCGGTTTTGCGACAGAAGAACAGGCGCGCAGATTTGCCTACGATCTGGCCATTCTCAGTACGGACGCGCTGTCTGAAAATCACGGCTTTCTGAATTTCAATGCATCCGAAGCGCACTTGGCCGGGGTTGTCGCCCGCGTGTCAGACCGGGTGCTTGTAGCGCTGGATCATCACAAATTCGACCAGACCGCCCCCCATTGCGGGCTGCAGCCCAAGGATGTGAACATGATCGTTACGGACGAAACACCGGGGCCGCATCTGGTCAACGCCATGAAGGCTTGGGGCATTGAAATGCACCTTGCAGGCCAAGATGCGCAGAATTAACCCTGCAAGGGCCGGGGTGACCCCGCGCACCGTGCCCGCAACCTTTGGCAAGAAAGCACTTTCGGCACCTGCGATGGTTGCAGCACATCGGACGGACGGCGATCAAGCCCGTGCACCTTGCGAAGTAATTGGAGCCAAATCGTGGTGATCTTGAACTTTCTTGTCAGCATAGCGGGGGCCACGATGCTGCTGTTGTTCGCCGTGCGCCTTGTGCGCACCGGGATCGAGCGCAGCTATGGAGCATCTTTTGAGCGGGTGATGACAGAGCAACGTGGTCCGGTGCAGGCCAGCGCCGCCGGAATGGTTCTGGCGGTCATCCTGCAAAGTTCGGCAGCGGTCGCCCTGCTGACATCGGGCTTTGCCGCGGGCGGGTTGCTCAACTTTACTACTGGCTTGGCGATTGTGCTTGGGGGCGATCTGGGATCGGCATTGATTATCCAGATACTGTCGATCGATCTGGACTGGCTAGTGCCGGTCCTCTTGGCCATTGGCGGTTGGCTGTTCGTCAAGACCGAGACCAAGAAACTGCGTCAGGCGGGCCGCATCGTCATGGGCATCGCGCTGATCCTTGTGTCGCTCGAGTTCTTGCGCGATGCCATGGACCCGATCCGCGACAGCACCTTTTTGCCGGCTGTCGCCCAATACCTTGAACGCGATTACATCACGGCCTTTCTGGTCGGCGGCGCGCTGGCATTTCTGATGCACAGTTCAGTCGCCGCCATCCTGATGTGCGTCACACTGGTGCACGTCGGGGCGCTGCCCTTTGTGGCAGGCCTATCTTTGGTGTTTGGTGCCAATCTTGGCAGCGCGTTGATCCCCGTCTGGCTGACCCGTG
>JBFGFW010000314.1:0-3632 GCA_041579395.1 Sulfitobacter sp. | reverse complement strand
CGCGCGTTCTTCGGGGCGCATGTGGCTGAGGTTGGAGGGCGGCATGGCATTGGTCACGCCCGCTTGCAGATAGATCTGTTTCGCTGCGTTGGCGATCTGGTATTCAGTTTCAAGCCGGACGCCCTTTGGCGGCCACAGCAGTCCGTCCCACGCGGGTTCGGCAGCGTGGCACATGCTGCAACGGCCAAGCACGATGTCGTGGACCTGATCAAAACCTTCGGCTTGCGCAAACCGCAGGGCCGGACCCGTCGCCTCTTGCGGTTCATCGGCGCGGAACATCGGTGCGGTGGACAGCCAGATGATGGCGATGAACAGCAAGGTCGTGGCAAGCCATGTCCAGATCGGATTGCCCTGCCGCGCATGCAAGGAATTGAAATAATGCCGGATCGTCACCCCCATCAGAAACACCAGAGCGGCGATCAGCCAGTTCATTTCAGACGCAAAGGCGAGCGGATAGTGATTGCTGAGCATCAGGAAGATGACCGGCAACGTCAGGTAGTTGTTGTGGGTGCTGCGCTGCTTGGCGATCTTGCCGTATTTGGCATCCGGCGTCCGCCCGGCCTTGAGGTCCGCCACCACGATGCGCTGGTTCGGCATGATCGTGAAGAACACGTTGCCGGACATGATCGTGGCGGTGAATGCGCCAAGGTGCAACAAGGCGGCCCGACCTGAAAATACGGACACGTAGAAATACGCCATGCCGACGAGGATGACATAGAGGCCGATCATCAGCCGCGTGTTGTCATCACCGAACCTGGTCTTGCAGATGAAATCGTAAGCGATCCAGCCAAAAGCCAGCGACAGCACCGAAATGCCGATCGCCTGCCACGTGGCCAGATCGGCGACGGCAGGATCGACAAGGTAGAATTCAGCGCCAAGGTAATAGACGAGGATCAGCAGGGCGAAGCCGGAGAGCCAAGTCGCATAGCTTTCCCATTTGAACCAGATCAGATCGTCGGGCATCTGCGCGGGGGCAACGAGGTATTTCTGCACGTGGTAGAAGCCGCCGCCATGGACCTGCCATTCCTCGCCATCCGCGCCGGATTTCAGATTGCGGTCGCGGTGCAGGCCCAGATCAAGGGCGATGAAGTAGAGCGATGAACCGATCCATGCGATAGCGGTGATCACATGCACCCAGCGGACGGCGAATTCGATCCAGGCACCGATGGCGACCATATCGTACATGGGGTGGGTTCCTTGGGGTCTGGGGGTGGAAGGGTCGCCGGGGGCAGTGCATGTGGATGCGTTGGATGCCTCCGGCGGGGATATTTAAGAGCCAGAGAAGCGCGAAGGCTACTTTGGCAATCGGGTTAGTGCGGCAAACTGCCTTTGCTGTGGCCCGACAAGCCACCCGAAACTTCCTCGGTTGCTTCTTCGGCCAGGTCTTCGGGCAGGATCAGGTTGAGGGCAATGGCAATCAGTGCCGCGGGCAACAAGCCGCTGGTCATCAGGATCTTGAAACTTGCCGGCAGATGCTGGACCGCATCCGGTTCAAGCTGCAGGCCCAAGCCAATGGAGAGCGCGATTGCGAAGATCACCATGTTGCGGCGGCTCCAGTCCACATCCGAAAGCATTGAGATGCCCGCCGCGACCACCATGCCGAACATGACGATCACGCCGCCGCCCAAGACTTCGATGGGGATGGTGCGGATAATGCTGCCGACCTTGGGAACAAGGCCGCAGACGATCAGGAAGATGGCACCGATGGTCACGACGTGGCGGCTCATCACCCCGGTCATGGCGATCAGGCCGACGTTTTGGCTAAACGAGGTGTTGGGCAGGCCGCCGAACACGCCCGCGATGGCGGTGCCGAAACCGTCTGCGAGTGTCGCGCCCCGGATTTCGACATCCGTCGCTTCGCGGCCAGCGCCCCCTTTGGTGATGCCCGAGACATCGCCAACGGTCTCAATGGCCGAGATGAAGGCCATCAGGCAGAATCCGATCACTGCCGCCGCAGACAGTTCAAACCCGTATTTGAAGGGGTTCGGCAGCGCGAAGGCGGCTGAGCGGGTCCAAGACCCCGTGACGGTATCCCAGCTGAGCATGCCAACGGCCAGAGCGTAGATATACCCCACAATCAGGCCCACCAGCACCGCCGAGATCGACAGCATCCCACGGGTGAAGAATTTAAGCCCGAGCGTTACCAGAATGACCACCAGAGCCGCTGACCAATTCAGGAGGCTGCCATATTCGGGGGTGCCAATCGCGGGGACGCCGCCGGCAGCATATTGGATGCCGACCTTTACCAACGCCAGGCCGATCATCATCACAACAAGCCCGGTCACCAGCGGCGGGAGGGCAAAGCGGATCTTGCCGATGAACAGGCCCAGACTGGCATGAAACAGCCCGCCGATGACGATGCCCCCAAAGAGCGCCGCCAGACCGTCAACCCCCTTGCCGGCGACCAGCGGGATCATGATCGGAATAAAGGCGAACGATGTGCCCTGCACGATGGGCAGGCCCGCACCGATGGGGCCAATCGTGATGGTCTGCAGCAACGTGGCTACACCGGCAAACAGCATCGACATCTGGATCAGGTACAGCAGTTCGGGAAAATCGGGCGAGTTCGAGCCAAAGCCAAACCCTGCCGCACCCGCCACGATGATCGCTGGCGTCACGTTTGATACAAACATCGCCAACACATGTTGGACCCCCAATGGGATCGCGCGGCCAAGGGGTGGAGTGTAGTTGGGATCGCGCAGCTGTTCCGGCGTCCCGATGGTATGGCTTGTCATCTATGCTGTCCCTTGCTGTGGCTTGGCCGCAATTTTGTTTGCAGTCCTTTTGTCGATCGTCTTAGGCAGTGATCACATAAGGCGTGTCCAGCAGGTGTTCGTCAAGATTGGCGGTTTCGCCGATCCGGTCAACAACGGCGAAAACGCCCGGTTCGGTCAACGGTGTCAGCACGCCGTGCCAGATGCCGCGATGAAGGTTGATGCCCTGCCGAGGCTCCGTCAGAAACGCCCGAGGGACTCCCGGCACGCCATCTTGGTCGAGGGCGACGATCACGAGAAACGGCTGGCCGGTCAGCGGCAAAAACGCCTGCGACCCGTCCGGGTGCCGTTCCAGCAGGTCCAGCGTGTAGGGCAGGCTACGGGCTTGAGCGTTGAAAATGCTGATGCCTGCCCGCCCGTTCGTCCCAAAATCGAGCGCGGCCAGATCGTGGTGACGCCCGCACAGTCCTGCATTGATCATCCGGTCGGGTTTGCCCGACGCGTCCAGTACATCGCCGAACGGGGCGAAGGCATCGTGGGTCAATGGCTCGACCGTGATCTTGCGCGTCATAAGGCCAGGGGCATGTGGCGGTTCACGTCCTTGTAGAGCAGATAGCGGAAGGGCTGATCCCCGGTTGCGATGCAGGCTTGCGGACAAAAGGCGCGCAGCCACATGAAATCGCCCGCCACGACCGGCACCCAGTCGCGGTTCAGCAGATAGTCAGCCTGGCCTTGCAGCACATAGAGGCCATGCTCCATCACGTGGGTCTCCGCAAACGGGATACGCCCGCCCGGCTGAAAGGTGACGATGTTGACGTGCATGTCGTGGCGCAGGTCATTGGGGTCCATGAACCGTTGGGTGGCCCATGCACCGTTCGTGTCTGGCATGGCGATGGCGGGCACGTCGCTGTCATGCGT
>JBFGFW010000313.1:0-3645 GCA_041579395.1 Sulfitobacter sp. | reverse complement strand
GGCGATTGGTGAAATCGACCCGTGTCTCGACTGGCGGACGCAGAACGATCGTCAAACCTTGGATTAATGCGGGGTCCGGTTTGCCAAAGAACCGGGTAGATTCAGCTTCGGAAAATCCGGCGATCTGGGTCGCTTCCATCCAGGCACTGATCTTATCTGCCTTTTTGATCTGCTGTTTGATCGTCTTGGAGATCGTCGCAGGCAGGCCAAACCGCAGGTGGATCGCAGCCGCCAGCCGTTCATCCAGCGCCCCATAGCCTGGCCCGACGGCAGACTTTACCGGAGAAATCATATCACCGATCACATATTCGGGCGCATCATGCAGCAACGCGGCCAATCGCCATTTTGCGGGTGTCTTGGGGTTAAGCCGCGAGAAAAGCATTTCCACCAACAGTGAATGTTCCGCGACCGAATACGCATAATCACCGCGGGTTTGTCCGTTCCATCGCGCAACAAAGGCCAGCCCATGGGCGATATCCTCGATCTCGATATCCATCGGGGTCGGGTCCAGCAGGTCAAGTCTGCGGCCGGAAAGCATGCGTTGCCACGCGCGGGGTTGTTGCGCCATACGAATACTCCGTTTCTGCCTGCCAGTTCTGATTTTTGGCCGGGCGCTCGGGGAACAAATCAAGGTTTTGCATGTTCTTCCCACGAAGGAGACGATCATGAAACCAGTAATTTGCACACTTGCCCTGACTGTCTGCATGGGCGCATTTACCGCCGCCAACGCAGCCGAGGTCTGCATGCCAGCCGCTGAGTTGAAAATGTCTTTGGTCGATTGGTACGGGGAAACCCCGATTGAGGGTCAGACTGATGGTAACGTTCAGGTCTGGGCGTCCGAAAGGACCGGCACCTGGACGGCTGTCAAAACCTTGTCAGACGGCATGGCGTGCGTCACCGGGCAAGGCAACGATTGGATGGCTGGGCTAAACCCGGCAGATATCGTGATCGCGGCTGCGGATTGACGTCATCTTCTGCGACCTCAACGACCGTTGAGATTGTGGATCTTAGATGTTAAGCGGCTTCCAATCACTCGAATTGAGAATAAGGACGCCACATGGCCAACGACTATATCGTCAAAGACATTAATCTTGCAGCATACGGCCGCAAGGAACTGGACATTGCTGAAACGGAAATGCCGGGCTTGATGGCGCTGCGCAAGGAATACGGCGAGAAAAAGCCGCTTAAGGGCGCGCGCATCGTTGGATCGTTGCACATGACGATCCAGACCGCCGTTTTGATCGAAACGCTTGTTGATCTTGGTGCCGATGTGCGCTGGGCTTCGTGCAACATTTTCTCGACGCAAGACCACGCGGCGGCCGCGATTGCTGCTGGGGGTACGCCTGTCTTCGCGATCAAAGGCCAGTCGCTGGAAGAACATTGGGATTACCTTGATAAATCCTTTATGTTCCCCGAAGGCCCGAACCTGATCCTTGATGATGGTGGCGATGCCACGCTTTATGTCCTGCTGGGTGCCCGCGCCGAGGCAGGCGAAGACGTGATCGCAGTGCCTCAATCTGAAGAAGAAGTCGCCATCAAAGCGCAGATTCAAAAGCGCATGGAAGCGTCCCCCGGTTGGTTCACCAAGATGCGCGACCAGATCAAAGGCGTTTCCGAAGAAACAACGACCGGCGTTCATCGCCTGTACGAACTGGTCAAGCAGGGCCAGCTGCCGTTCCCCGCAATCAACGTGAACGACAGCGTGACCAAGTCAAAGTTCGACAACAAATACGGTTGCAAGGAATCGCTGGTCGACGGTATCCGCCGCGCCACCGACACCATGATGGCCGGTAAGGTTGCTGTCGTGATGGGGTACGGCGACGTCGGAAAAGGCTCTGCCGCGTCATTGGCAGGTGCCGGTGCCCGCGTGAAAGTGACCGAAGTAGACCCTATTTGCGCGCTTCAGGCGGCCATGGACGGGTTCGAAGTCGTGCTGCTGGAAGACGTTCTTGCGACTGCCGACATCTTTATCACCACCACGGGCAACAAAGACGTGATCCGGATCGAGCATATGCGCGAGATGAAGGACATGGCGATTGTTGGCAACATTGGTCACTTTGACAACGAGATTCAGGTCGCAGCCCTGAAAAACCACAAGTGGACGAACATCAAAGAACAGGTCGACATGATCGAAATGCCGTCCGGCAATCGTCTGATCCTGTTATCCGAAGGACGCCTGCTGAATCTTGGCAATGCCACCGGCCACCCGTCGTTTGTGATGTCTGCGTCGTTTACCAATCAGGTGCTGGCGCAGATCGAACTTTGGGAAAACACCGGCAAATATACAAACGACGTCTATATCCTGCCCAAGCATTTGGACGAAAAAGTCGCCCGTCTGCACCTGGACCGGATCGGCGTGAAGTTGACTCAGCTGAGCAGCGAACAAGCGGCCTATATCGGTGTTACACCCGAAGGACCGTTCAAGCCGGAACATTATCGTTACTAAGCGGGGCGTGGGGTAAACCCCACCCTACGATGTCATTAGCGCCGCCTTGCAGTGATGCGAGGCGGCGTTTTTTCTATCTGACATCCCGGCCCTGGTTCAGGATGATCACGTTCCCGCTGGATATATCCCCCGCAGGCGAGATCAGAAAGCCGACCCAGGCGGCAATCTCGGACGGTTGCATGGCGCGGCCGTGGGGCATTTGCGCGATGGCTTTTTCCAGCACCTCTTTGCTGACCACGCCAAACAGGGGCGTTTCGGTCATCGCGGGGGCAATTGAATTGACGGCGATCTTGTCAGTCGCATAGCGCCGGGCCAGATCCTTGGTCAGTGTGTCCAACGCGGCCTTTGACGCGCGATAATGCGGTGGGTCAAAGGCATCGAAATTATACGCCCCGTTGGAGCTGATATTGACGATCTTGCGCACGCCTTCACGCCCGGCCATCAGCTTGATCGCCGCCTGACAGCAGTGAAACGATCCCGAGAAATTTAACGCCATCTGCTTTTCAAACTCGGCTTCAGGAATGTTCGGAAATTCGGACATAAAGCAGGTTCCGGCGTTATTGACCAAGGCGTCGACCCCACCGTGGCGGATCTTGATCTGATTAAACGCTGCCGCGATGTCTGGCGCGCTGGTCAGATCAACCACGATCCCCTCAAATCCGTCCGCGTCCATATTGGTTAATCCATCCGCATCGATGTCAAAACCGACCACGTGAAATCCGTCCGCCATCAATCTGTCGACGATCGCCCGCCCCATGCCCCCGGCGGCACCTGTCACCACTGCAACCTTCACCATTTGCTTCCCCTTGCCACTTTCGCTTGGCTTTTTCAGCCAGTCCGCGCTATCCAAAATACATGTAAACGCATGTATATTCTCATGCAAGGAGAGCTAGATGACCATTCGCCCCGCCCGTCGGATCACCGATACCAGCCCAAAGAATTTTGGCATGTTCGCCAAGGCGGTTGGGATGTCCGGCGACCTGATCCATCTGGAATTGGGCATGCCCGCCGAAGACACGCCGCAGCACATCAAGGACGCAACTATCGCCGCGCTTCAAGGCGGTGCCGTCCATTATTCCGATCTGCAGGGGCTGCCAGAACTGCGGCAGGCGATTGCAGACAAGGTTATGCGGCAAAATCAAATCGACGCAACGCCCGACGAGGTGTTGATTACCAATGGTCTTACCCAAGGGTCATTC
>JBFGFW010000312.1:0-3650 GCA_041579395.1 Sulfitobacter sp. | reverse complement strand
TCCTTTTTCATCGCGCCGAACTGGCGGCTGACCGTTTCCAGCGTCAGCCCCAGAAAAGTGGCGATTTCCTCGCGGGTCAGGGGCAGCACCACGGCCCCCTGCGGCTGCGTGCCGGCCCCCAAGCGGTGGCGGCGCACCAGCATTTCCACAAAGGTCGCAATTTTTTCGCGCGCGGTCTTGCGACCCAGTAATACCATCCAGTCGCGTGCGGCATCCAGTTCGTCCAGTGTCATTTCCAGCAGTCGCTGCGCCACATGGGGGGTCGTTTCGACCAGATGCTCGAAAGGCTTGCGGCTGAAACAACACAGCGTTACATCGGTGATCGCCACGACGTCAAATTCGATCTCTGCCCGACCGGGGCGCCCGATAAAATCCGATGGCAGCAGCAGCCCGACCATCTGCGTGCGCCCGTCTTCCATGGTTTTGCACAAGGTCGCGACGCCCTGCACGATCGACGCCACATAGGTCAGCTCGTCGCCGCGCCACAAGATCGGCTCACCCGCCTTGAACGAGCGGTAGCTCTTGATGTTCTCAAGCACGACCATTTCGTCTTCGTTACAGCGGGCGCAAACCGCCCGATGCCGGATCGGGCAGTCGCTGCACTTGAGCCGAATTGTGTCGTGGATAAGCATGTTTGATCTGCATCAACGTATGGAATTAGGAACTTCGCAATCTAGCGACATGACACATCTTGAGCAACTGCGTTTCTACGGGCTTTTTGATGCAAAGGTGCCCCGGTACAGCAGCTATCCGCCCGCCAATCATTTCGGGACCCGCGTGGGGGCAGTACAACAGGGCCAATGGCTTGACGCTGTACCGGACGGGGCGCTGGTGTCGCTGTACGTGCACATCCCGTTTTGCAGGCAGCTTTGCTGGTTTTGCGCCTCTCGGACACAAGCGACCAAGACCATGCGCCCGGTGGACGCCTATGTTGACATCCTGATGCGCGAAATCGACAGGGTGCGCGCCAGACTTCCCCAGACCCTGACCCTGTCGCGGCTGCATCTTGGGGGCGGTACCCCGACGATATTGTCCCCGCGGACCATGACCCGTCTGCTGGACCGGGTCTTTCAACAATTCGCAGTTGGGCCCGGCTTCGAGTTTTCGGCAGAGATTGATCCGACCGACAGCGCGCCTGCGCTGCTCGATGTGCTGACAGACCACGGCCTGCACCGCGCCTGCATCGGTGTGCAGGATTTCGACCCGCGCGTGCAAAACGCCATCGGGCGGTCGCAGACGTTTGACGCCACACACGCCACGATTGCCCTGCTGCGCGAGGCCAATCTGCCCAGCCTGACCATGGATCTGCTGTACGGATTGCCCCACCAGACCGACATCAGCCTTGGCGCGTCATTGGAGCAGGTGCTGGCGTTGCAGCCCGACCGGCTGGCGCTTTATGGCTATGCTCATGTGCCATGGATGGCGTCTCGGCAGGCCAGTATCGACAGTTCCGCGCTGCCGACCGCCGAACGTCGGTTCCAGCTGGCCGAACGGGCCCGGTGTCTGCTGGAAGTTGACGGCTTCGAGCGTATTGGCATCGATCACTTTACCCGGCCCCACGACAGGTTGTCGGTGGCCAAGGCGGGACGGCGCTTGCGGCGGACCTTTCAGGGATACACGGATGACGCGGCCGAAGTGTTGATCGGGTTTGGGGCGTCGGCCATTTCCAGGTTTCCACAAGGCTATAGCCAGAACTACCCGTCGACCGCGCAATATACCACCGCATTGGGCACGGGGGGATTGGCCGGGTCGCGGGGTCATCTGCTGACCGGGCCGGACCGTTGGGTTGGCCAAGCCATCGAACAGTTGCTGTGTTACCTTGAAATCAACGTGGCACGATTGCAGGCCGATTACCCGCGCCACCGCGGTGCGATTGCGCAGTCGGCGTCGATCATTGCCGCCTATTTTCCGCAGGCGGTATGCCTTGAGGATAGGACGCTGCGCATAAATGCGGGTTTTGAACCACTGACGCGGATTATCGCGGGCAAATTGGATTTCTTCCGCTCCGAGAAATTCGCGGACCGAGCGGCACTTTCGCGTTGATCTGGCCCGAAATCTTGCGTGCTGTCATTGTCTTTGAAGGCCAAACAGGTGAAAAATTGGGCGGGCGTCAGCGATTTCCACGCACCTTAGCAACGCACGTGCATTTTCGGTTGCCAGCCAAATCCGAAACGCCAGAAGCGCAAGATGTATGATAGTGGATTGTGCATTTCGCAGCGCTAATATTGATGAATAGAACGGCTTTTCGTTCCTGAACACTGGGGAAGTGAGACAAAAATGGCCACTGATTTCAAGACAACGACCGACCTCAAGCAAGATGTGAGAACCAAAGTGATTGCACTTTTGAATCAGCAGCTTGCGGACACATTTGACCTTTACAGTCAGGTCAAGCATGCACATTGGAACGTGCGCGGAATGAACTTTATGCAGCTTCATCTGCTGTATGATCAGGTCGCCGCGGAACTGCCACCGCACATCGACACCATCGCCGAACGCGCAGGCGTTTTGGGCGGCGTTGCCAAAGGGACCGCGCGGATGGCAGCAAAAAACAGCCGACTGGACGAAATGCCGGAATCCTTCAAGAACGAAAAGGAATCCGTCGAGCTTCTGGTTCAGCGTTATGCCACGTTGGCGGAATCAACCCGCAAAGCGATCGATGAAGCCGACGAAGCGGGGGATGCCGACACGGCCGACCTGCTTACCGCGGTTTCCCGGACCCTGGACAAATCGCGCTGGTTTCTCGAAGCACATCTGCAATAGCATCGTCGCCCATGAGCGGGCGCTGATTTCAAGTGGTTTTGTTGTTGCCGGGCGGCATTGGAAATGTGAATGCGTTGCAAAGCGAACGTCGCTCGAACCACACTGCCTGGCTGCGAGGTCTAAGCGTTACGTGAGGCGGGTTTTTCCACCTCACCCCGTATTAGGCGCTAAATACGAGCTTCGCCGCCACGCTAATTGGCGAAGGCCGTCTGATATCAGCACTTTCATATAGAAAAACTCCCCAAAAAGGGCACTTTCATCTCTACTTGACGCGTTTGAATACAATGGCCCGACGGGAGGGTGAGGCGCATTCCGTATACCGCTTTGAAATATATGGGAAATCTATCAAGTTTCAGGGCGACATTGGCAGTGTGACAGCGACGGTTCCACAGTTCGTGACTTCGTGCAAGGACCGCGTACTTGACCGGCTATTCAGCCCTCTCGGATTGTTAATCTGAAAAGTAAATAGGGATATCATAGCTGGAGAACTAAGAAATGTAATTCCCCACAGCGCTATGCCGTCAAAGCGGCGGTAAGAATGGTTCCTGGCCTTGGGGACTGGAGAAAACGCGTGATGGGTATCTGACGCGACACGTCATCGCTGCGCGGTTTCTGTCCTTTCCGCTCATGCCAGAGCCTCTTTTCACATCGCCACAACGGAGTACCGGAAATGTTACAGATATTAACATCTGCACCCATTGGGAAAGATACGTTCCGAGCCATATGGAAGGGCTTCTGTGATGCAGTCTCGTCGCCGTCAAAAGGGGCTGAAGTTATGAGTGGAGACCGCGCCGTATCAACTGATGTCTGCAAGCTGTCTGACGTCAGCACCCATGGGACAGATTTGTGGATTTGAATAAGGGAGGATTTCTGGTTCATCTTATCGATTA
>JBFGFW010000311.1:0-3657 GCA_041579395.1 Sulfitobacter sp. | reverse complement strand
GGGGGTTCGGGGGGCTGGCCCCCCGTCCTTTCCAAACAGAAGAAACCACTATGAAACATTTTCTCGACATTCATCAGACTGATCCGGCGGATCTGCGGCAGATTATCGATGACGCGGCCTCCATGAAGGCGCATCGCCTCGGACGCCCGCGTGGCGCGCCCGATGATGAACAGCCGCTCAAGGATCACATGGTCGCGCTGATCTTCGAAAAGCCATCGACGCGTACCCGTGTCAGCTTTGACGTGGGGGTGCGCCAAATGGGTGGGCAGACCATGGTTCTGTCAGGGGCTGATATGCAACTGGGGCACGGCGAAACCATTGCCGACACCGCCCGCGTCCTCAGCCGCTATGTCGATCTGATCATGATCCGCACTTTCGAAGAAGCGACCCTGCTGGAGATGGCGGAATACGCCAGCGTGCCGGTCATCAACGGGCTGACCAACCGCACGCACCCCTGCCAGATCATGGCCGACATCATGACCTTCGAAGAACACAACGGCCCGATCAAGGGCAAAAAAGTCGTCTGGTCGGGTGACGGCAACAACGTCTTTGCCAGCTTTGCCCACGCGGCCAAAAGCTTTGATTTCAACCTGGTCTTCACCGGGCCACCGCCCCTTGACCCAGAACCCGCCCTTGACGGCTTGTACAAGATAGAGCGCGACCCCAACTTGGCCGTTGAAGGCGCGGATCTGGTGGTCACAGACACGTGGGTATCCATGCACGATCCGCAATCCGCACGCGAACGGCGGCATAATCAACTGCGCGGCTATCAGGTCAACGATGCGCTGATGGCCAAAGCCAAACCCGACGCGCTGTTCATGCATTGCCTGCCGGCGCACCGCGATGACGAGGTCACGAGTTCCGTGATGGACGGCCCGCATTCGGTGATCTTCGACGAAGCGGAAAACCGGCTGCATGCACAAAAGTCAATCATGCGGTGGTGCTTGGACAAATGACCCCTGCGCCGCCGATCGTCGTGGCGGGTGCCGGGGCCATCGGCTGCTTTGTCGGGGGCCTGCTGGCGGTGGCCGGGCGAAATGTGACGCTGCTGGGGCGCGCGCCGTTGCTGGATCAGATCAACGATCATGGCTTGCACCTGACCGACTTTGGTGGGCTGGATCAAAGGGTTGCCGCGTCCGGCCTGACGCTTGCTGTCGATCCGGCCTGCCTTTCCCGCGCGGGAATTATTCTGGTGACGGTCAAGACGGCAGATACCGCCGCTATCGCCCAGACCATCGCGCGACATGCGCCCAAATCAGCCATCGTGATCAGCCTGCAAAACGGGATGGCGGCGTCGAGCACCCTGCGCCGCATTCTGCCCGGATTTGACGTGCGTGCGGGCATGGTGCCGTTCAACGTCGTCCCCCAAGGCCCGGCCGCTTTTCACCGAGCCACCAGCGGAGATATCGTTGTCGAAGCCGGACCCGGACAGGTGTCGGCAACGCTGACCGTTACCGATCTGGCCGTTGCTGAACGCAAGGATATCGCTGCCGTGCAATGGGGCAAGCTGCTGATCAACCTGAACAATGCGTTGAACGCGTTGTCGGGCATGACCTTGCAGGCCCAGCTTCTTAGCCGACCGTGGCGGCAGATCATGGCCGTTCAAATGACCGAGGCGCTGAATGTCCTGCGCGCGCACGGCATCGCAACCGTGCCAAGCACGCCGTTGCCGTCGCGGGCGATACCGTGGGTCTTGCGCCTGCCCACGCCGGTATTCTCAAGGGTTGCGGCAAGAATGTTGACGATCGACCCCGCGGCGCGTGCCTCCATGTCCTATGATCTGGCGGCGGGCAAACCGACGGAAATTGACGCGTTGCAGGGACTGATCATCGCGATGGGACGGGAAAAATTGGTGCCTACACCGCTGTGTGAAAAGGTTCACCACGCTGTCAAACTGGCCGAGGCCGCAGGCCAGGGCGTGCCGACCCTCAGCCCGTCAAGCCTTAGCTGACCAAGGCGTTCAGTGCCCAGAAGATGATCGCGGACATCAGCGCCGCCGCCGGCACGGTGATCACCCATGCCGCCACGATGGTCATGAAATGCGACCGCCGTACCAGTTTGCGGCGGCGTCGTTCCTCGATCGCGATGCTGATCACCCGGCCGACGATGACGCCGGGTTTGCGCAGACGCCGTTCCATATGCCATTCGCGGTAAAATCCGACGCCGAACACCCCGCCGACCGCGATATGCGTGGAACTGACCGGCAGCCCCAGCCATGACGCCACGATCACGGTAATTGCCGCCGACAAGGCGACACAATAGGCGCGCATCGGATTCAGCTTGGTGATCTGGCTGCCGACCATTCGGATCAATTTGGGCCCGAACAAGAACAGCCCGAACGAAATTCCGAACGCACCGATCACCATGACCCACATCGGAATCTGAACCTTGGCCTCGAACCCGCCAAATTCGGATGCGTGCACGATGGCCGCCAGCGGCCCCACGGCGTTGGCAACGTCATTGGCCCCATGCGCAAAGCTGAGCAACGCGGCGGAAAACACCAGCGGCAGGCCAAACAACAACTTGACGGACTTGTTGCGGTTTTCCATCCCGACCGACGCGCGCCGGACGGCCGGACGCGACAACCCATAGGCCACGACGCCGACAATCAGACCAATGAACAGCGCCATGCCGATATCGATCTTGATGATCTTGTTCAGCCCCTTCAGCGACAGATATGCCGCAAAAACCCCGGCCATCACCCCGACCAGTATCGGAACCCAGCGGCGCGACGCTGCGATCTTGTCTTCCTTGTACAGAATCTGTGCTTTGATCAGGGCCAGAAACAGCGCGGCAATCGCGCCGCCCAACACGGGCGAAATGACCCAACTGGCGGCGATCAGGCTCATCGATGGCCAGTTGACCGCACCCAGGCCCGCAGCGGCGATGCCGGCCCCCATCACGCCACCCACGACCGAATGGGTGGTCGACACAGGGGCCCCGACCCATGTGGCCAGATTGACCCACAGGGCAGATGAAATCAGCGCCGCCATCATCGCCCAGATGAAAACCTGCGTATCGGCGACGGATGCAGGGTCGATGATCCCCTTCGAGATGGTCGAGACGACATCACCCCCCGCCAGCAACGCCCCGGCGCTTTCTCAGATGGCGGCGATGACAATCGCCCCGCCCATGCTCAGCGCCTTGGCACCGACCGCCGGGCCCATGTTGTTGGCAACGTCATTGGCACCGATGTTAACGGCCATATAGGCCCCAAAGGCAGCGGCGGCGATCACGACGTAATTTGAAGGGGTATGGCCGAAGAACACGGCGGCGACGACCCCCGCCATCACGATAAACGCAAGGGCTATGCCAAAGCCCACCATGGGGCGTCCTACGTATCCGGTGGCCTGCTCAACCCGAGAGATGCGATGCAGGTCAGTGTCCAGCGTCTTCCACTGTTGGCCTTTTACTTGGTCGCGCATGCCCGCTCCGGATTTGGTAAACCCGGTCGTCGTGCCACACCCGTACGATCTGCGCAAGCCAAGGTGTCGGCGGGCACGGGCCTAAATATTCAACAGAATCTCTTTCAGATCCGGTTCCGCGACCAGATTTGCGGCTTCTGAGGGGGCAAACCACCGGCGCGTGCGCAGCTTGACATCGGGATAGTCGTCTTCGGTATTGCGCACCCGCGTCAGATAGACTTGCGCCACGACG
>JBFGFW010000310.1:0-3661 GCA_041579395.1 Sulfitobacter sp. | reverse complement strand
GCCGCTGATCTGCGTCGGCATCGAACGCGGCCTTCCATTCGGCAAAATCGGTGACTTCGTGATGGCCAATTATTTGCATCGGTCGGATCCCGTACAGCGACAGAAAATATAAGGTCGCGGTTGCAGCAAACCCGACCAGCCACACCAGCGTGCGGATCGTCGGAATCCCGAAGGCATAGACCGGCAAATAGATGATCCGCGCGATCAAAAAGACCTGCGCGGCCAGCAGACTGGCATCGCTTGTGCGGTCAAGCACAACCAGCATCAGGATTGCCGGAGCAAACAGCGCCATTGCGACGATTGAGTTGTCCAGTGCCCTGGAAAGCCGTGCAGTCATACCTTTCACCGTCCGGGTCTCGTCGCGCGACGAAATCAAATAGCCCAGGCTCAGTTGTTGGACGCCGCCCAACACCTGAAGCAGAATCGTCAGAATCACCAGCAGGCCATAGGCCGCAAGAATCGTTGTCTCGGTCATGATCTATCCCCTTTGCGCATTGAACTCGACCCGGTCATGGTCAGTGTCGGGCGGGGCAACTGCCCGCCCCGATGTTACAGATCCATCAACAGGCGGCGCGGATCTTCAAGCGCTTCCTTGACGCGAACCAGGAATGTGACCGCCCCCTTGCCATCGACGATGCGGTGGTCATAGCTAAGTGCCAGATACATCATCGGACGGATGACAACCGCACCGTTTATGGCCATTGGCCTGTCCTGAATCTTGTGCATGCCAAGGATACCCGACTGGGGCGGGTTCAGGATCGGCGATGACATCAGCGAGCCGTAAACGCCCCCGTTTGAAATCGTGAACGTGCCGCCTTGCATCTCGGCCATGCTGAGCTTGCCATCGCGCGCCTTGCCGCCCATTTCGGCGATCGACTTTTCGATCGTGGCAAAGGACATCTCCTGCGCGTCCTTGATCACAGGCACGACCAGACCGGTCGGCGTGCCCGCGGCGATGCCCATGTTGACGTAGTTCTTGTAGACGACATCGGTTCCGTCAATCTCGGCGTTGACCTCGGGAACTTCGTGAAGCGCGTGAATGCAGGCCTTGGTGAAGAACGACATGAAGCCCAGCTTGACGCCATGTTTCTTCAGAAACAGATCTTTGTATTCGTCGCGCAGCGCCATGATTTCGGTCATGTCGACCTCGTTATAGGTCGTCAGCATAGCGGCGGTATTCTGGCTGTCCTTCAACCGCTTGGCGATGGTCTGGCGTAGACGGGTCATTTTGACCCGCTCTTCGCGGGATGCGTCCTGTGCGGCAGAGGGCGCACGGGCCACCGGGGCGGATGCCGCAGCAGGGCGCGTGGCTGATTTTCCCGCTTCGAGTGCCTTGGCCACGTCGTCTTTCATCACGCGGCCATCGCGGCCGGTGCCGGTTACCTGATCGCGGCTGATGCCCGCCTCGGCCATGGCTTTCTTGGCCGATGGTGCATCTTCGGTGTCGCCGGAATGGGATGGAGGCGCGGTGCCCTTATCGCCGCCATAGCCGCCGGGTTGGGTGGTGGTGTCGGGGGTTCCCTTTGCAACGGAATCATTTGATGCATCGCCCGCGCCGCGGGCAATCACCGCGAGCTTGCCGTTGGCTTGCACCGTCGCCCCTTCCTCGAACAGGATCTCGGTCAATTTCCCAGCGGCAGGCGCGGGGACTTCGACGCTGACCTTGTCGGTTTCCAGTTCGCACAGCATTTCGTCGGCTTCGACAGTATCACCGACCTTTTTGAACCACGTGCTGATTGTCGCCTCTGACACGGATTCACCCAAAGTCGGGACCATCACGTCAACTGATCCACTGCTTTCGCTTGGCTTGTCGTCCGCCTTAGGGCTGGGCTTTTCGCTTTTCGCTTCCTTGGCGGCGGGTTTTTCACCGCCTTCCGAGATGTTGGCAAGCAGCGCATCCACGCCCACGGTTTCACCTTCACCGGCCACGATTTCTGTCAACGTGCCCGCGACGGGGCTGGGCACTTCGACGGTGACCTTGTCGGTTTCCAACTCGCACAGCATTTCATCGACGGCGACACTGTCGCCCGCTTTCTTGAACCATGTGGCCACAGTCGCTTCGGTGACGGATTCGCCCAAGGTGGGGACGCGTACTTCGCTTGTCATGGTTATTTTCCTCCGATGGTCAGCGCTTCGTCAACGAGGGCTGCTTGTTGTGCTTTATGTTGCGAGGCAAGGCCCGTAGCAGGCGATGCCGATGTCGCCCGGCCGACATAGGTGGGGCGTGTATTCTTGGCTTTGATGCGGCCCAGAACCCATTCGATGTTGGGTTCAATGAATGTCCAGGCACCCTGGTTCTTGGGTTCTTCCTGGCACCAGACCATTTCGGCTTTCTTGAAACGCTCAAGCTCTTTCACGGCGGATTGCGCGGGGAATGGGTAGAACTGTTCGAATCGCAGCAGATAGATATCGTCGATGCCGCGGCTGTCACGCTCTTCCAACAGGTCATAATAGACTTTGCCGGAACACAAAACGACCCGCTTGATTTTGTCGTCGGCGACCAGCTTGGTATCGGAATTGCCGTGCTGCGCGTCGTCCCACAAAACGCGGTGGAAGGACGATCCGGTGGTGAATTCATCTGCCTTGCTGACGGCCATCTTATGGCGCAGCAACGACTTTGGCGTCATCAACATCAGCGGTTTGCGGTAGCTGCGGTGCAATTGGCGGCGCAGCAGGTGGAAGTAGTTGGCTGGCGTCGTGCAATTCGCCACGATCCAGTTATCCCCGCCGCACATGGTCAGGAACCGCTCAAGTCGGGCAGACGAGTGTTCGGGCCCCTGGCCTTCGTAGCCATGGGGCATCAGACACACGAGGCCGGACATCCGCAGCCATTTGCTTTCGCCCGAACTGATGAACTGGTCGAACATGATCTGCGCACCGTTGGCGAAATCGCCAAACTGCGCTTCCCAAAGGGTCAAAGCATTAGGCTCTGCCAGCGAATATCCGTATTCGAACCCAAGCACCGCATATTCCGACAGCATCGAATCGATGACTTCGTATTCGGCTTGACCCGCGCGAATGTGGTTCAGCGGATAATAGCGGCTTTCGTCGTTCTGGTTGATCAGGGCCGAATGGCGTTGCGAGAATGTGCCGCGCGCCGAATCCTGACCGGAAAGGCGAACTTTGTATCCTTCGGTCAGCAGGGATCCGAAGGCCAGCGCCTCGGCCGTGGCCCAGTCGAAACCGGTTCCCGAACTGAACATTTCGGCCTTGGCTTCCAGCAGGCGGGAGATCGTCTTATGCACCGGGAAATTGTCGGGGGCGGCGGACAGGGCTTTACCAATTTCCGCCATCGTCTCTTTGTCGATTGCGGTCTTGCCGCGCTGATATTTCTTTTCCTTGGCCTTATCCAGATGCGACCATTTCCCATCCAGCCAATCGGCCTTGTTGGGGCGGTATTCTTTCCCGGCCTCGAAATCCTCGTTCAACCGCGCCTGGAAGGCGGCCTTCATGTCCTCGATCTCGCCCTCGGGGATCAGCCCGTCACGCACGAGGCGCTCGGTATAGAGGCTGAGCGTGGTTTTGTGGCCCTTGATCTTCTTGTACATGATCGGGTTGGTGAACATCGGCTCGTCGCCTTCGTTGTGCCCGAAGCGGCGGTAGCAGAAGATGTCCAGCACCACGTCCTTGTGGAACTTCTGGCGGAACTCGGTGGCGACCT
>JBFGFW010000309.1:0-3666 GCA_041579395.1 Sulfitobacter sp. | reverse complement strand
TGGTGGGGTCAGGCCGAAGGGCTTTATGCCCGCGGCAAGCAGCCCGTGGTTGGGGCCGTGATGACATTCAAGGCAACCCGGTCCAACCCGATGGGCCATGTGGCCGTGGTGTCCCAAGTGGTTTCCCCGCGTGAAATTCACGTGGATCACGCCAACTGGAAGCGCAACAAGATCTCGCTCAAGATGAGCGTGATTGACGTGTCCGCCGCCAACAACTGGTCCGAGGTGCGGTTGGAAAGCCAAGCGAATTCCTATGGCCGCGTGTATCCGGTGACCGGGTTCATTTACCCCAAAAGCCATGGCGTACCGACCGAACGCGAATTTGCGGCACCGCTGTTCGCCTTTATGGAAACGCCTGCCAAACCCTAGTGAAAATCCCGTGACTTCGGAATCACCCGCACATCGCGCGGGTGCTTTCTGGGGCTGACCTGACTGGGCAGCGGATGGGTCGGATGATCTCCGCGCACGGTGGTCTGCGGGACCCGGTCGGCGCTGAGTGTATCGAGGCGATCGGTGCGGTTTTCCAACCTGTCCGCCACCACGTGAATGACCCGCCCGTCCGTCTGCATCCGCCCATGCACCACCAGCAGGCGCGCGGCCATGATCACCGGGCGGAAATGTTCAAACAGCTTGGGCCAGATCACCAGATTGGCAACGCCTGTTTCATCCTCAAGCGTGATGAAACACACGCCCTTGGCGCTGCCGGGTTTCTGGCGCACCAGCACCAGCCCGGCAAGTGACACGCGCCGTCCATGGTCCAGCATCGGCAGCTGATCTGCGCTGATGAACCCTTGGCGGCGCAGGCTGGCGCGGAAAAAGCTGATCGGGTGCGCCTTCAACGACAGGCGCAGCGTCTGGTAATCGGCGACCACCTGTTCGGCCTGCGGCATGGCGGGCAACAGCACGGGCGGCTCTGCGCCTTCGTCAACCGCGTCGGCATGGGCAAAGATCGGCAAATCGGGCGCATCCTTTAGCGCCTGCGCCTGCCACAGCGCCTGACGGCGATCTATCCCCATGGTGCGCATCGCGTCCGCCTCGGCCAGCCTGCGGATCATGCCCCGATCCAGCCGCGCGCGTGTTTTCAGATCGGCGACGTCTTCGTACGGCCTGTCACGGGCCGCCATGATTCGCGCCGCCGCATCCTCGCGCATCCCGTCGATCTGGCGCATCCCCAGCCGCAGGGCAAACCCGTCCGCAGACGGTTCCAGCGTGCAGTTCCAATCCGAAAAATCCACATCAACGCCGCGCACTTCGACACCATGTTCGCGGGCATCGCGCACGATCTGCGCAGGCGCATAAAACCCCATCGGCTGGCTGTTCAGCAACGCGCAGGCAAAGGCCGCCGGATAGTGACACTTCATCCAGCTTGAGACATAGACCAGCTTGGCAAAGCTCGCCGCGTGGCTTTCGGGAAAGCCGTATTCACCGAACCCCTTGATCTGGTCAAAACAACGCTGCGCAAATTCGGGGTCATAGCCGCGGTCGGTCATGCGTCCCACCATCTTTTGCTGTAGCTGTTCGATCGTGCCGCGCGACCGGAACGTGGCCATCGCCTTGCGCAGCTCATTCGCTTCCTTGGGCGAGAATTTCGCCGCATCAATCGCGATCTTCATCGCCTGTTCCTGAAAGATAGGCACGCCCAATGTCCGCCCCAGAATTTTCAGCAGCTCGTCCTGCGGATGTTCCGGGCCCGGCGCGGGATAGCTGACGCCTTCCTGCCGTTGGCGGCGGCGCAGAAACGGATGCACCATATCGCCCTGAATGGGGCCGGGCCGCACGATCGCAACCTCGATCACCAGATCATAGAAGACACGCGGGCGCAGCTTGGGCAGCATCGCCATCTGCGCGCGGCTTTCCACCTGAAACACCCCCAGGCTGTCACCCGCGCACAGCATGTCATAGGTCGCATCATCATCCGGCGGCACTGTCGCCAGTTCCTTGTCATCGTTGTAATGGGCGCGCATCAGATCAAAGCATTTGGCGATGCAGGTCAGCATACCAAGCGCCAGAATATCCACCTTGAAGATGCCAAGCGCGTCGATGTCATCCTTGTCCCACTCGATGAACGACCGCTCCGGCATGGCCCCGTTGCCGATGGGCACCATTTCGGTCAGCGGGCGTTCGGTCAGGATGAAACCGCCCACGTGCTGGCTTAGATGCCGTGGCATGCCGGTCATTTCGCGGGCCAGCAGGATCACCCGGCGTAGGTACGGGTCAGACAGGTCCATCCCCGCATCTTTCACGCGCTCGTCGCCCACCTCCGCCTCGAAACTGCCCCAGACCGTGCTGGCAAGCTTGCTGGTCACATCCTCGGACAGGCCCATCGCCTTGCCGACCTCGCGGATGGCAGAGCGCGGGCGATAGTGGATCACGGTCGCGCACAGGCCCGCGCGGTGGCGGCCGTATTTGGCATACATGTACTGGATCACCTCCTCGCGTCGCTCGTGTTCGAAATCGACGTCAATGTCAGGCGGCTCGTCGCGCTCCTCGCTCAGGAACCGCTCGAACAGCACGTCATGCTCGGCAGGGTCCACGGCGGTGATGCCAAGGCAGAAACACACGGTGGAATTGGCTGCCGACCCACGCCCCTGACACAGGATCGGGGGCTGCGCGTCTTGGCGGGCAAACCGCACGATGTCGTTGATCGTCAGGAAATACCGCGCGATTTTCTTGGACCGGATCAGGACGAACGCCTTTTCGATGATCGCCTTGATCCGGTCGGGCACCCCTTGGGGGTATCGCACTGCGGCCCCTTCCCATGTCAGCCGCTCAAGCTCCTCTTGCGCGGTGCGGCCTTCGGGGACGATCTCGTGCGGGTATTCATACTTCAAATCATCCAGCGAAAACGTGCAGGCATTCGCCACCTTGCGCGTCGCGGCGATGGCATGGGGCCAGGGCGCGAACAGGCGGCACATTTCGGACGGGGGTTTCAGGTAACGCTCTGCATTGGCTTCCAGCAGAAAACCGGCGCTATCAATGGTGCGCCCCTCGCGGATACAGGTCATCACGTCCTGCAAGGGGCGGCGGTGCGCGGCATGGTACAGCACGTCATTGGTCGCCAGAATGCCCAGACGGTGCGCCTGCGCGATGGCGTCCAGCCGGTTGATCCGCGCCACATCATCGCCGCGGTACAGATACGCGGCCCCCACATGGCGCAGCCCCGGCAAAGCGCGGATCAGACGCGGCAACCCGGCCTCGAACAGCTCCAGCGCTTCGCCGGGCATCACGATCAGAGTGATCCCCGGCGCGTGATCCGCCACCATCTCAAGCGTCAGATGGGTGGTACCCTTTTCCTGCCAGCCGCCATCGACATCGGCCATCTTGCCCTTCGACAGCAGCGTCGACAGCCGTGCATAAGCGTCGCGGTCACGAGGATAGGCCAGCAGATCGGTACCACACATCAGCACCAGCCGTGCGCCGATGATGGGCCGGATCTTGGCCTTCTTGGCCTCGGAGTGGACCCGCACGACGCCCGCAAGCGTGTTGTGATCGGCGATGCCCATCGCGTCATAGCCCAGCAGATTGGCGGTCGCGGTCAGGTCCACCGCATCGGACGCGGCGCGCAGAAACGAAAAACAGCTCGCTAGCCCCAGCTCCACATAAGCACTGGGGGGATGCCACCGAAACGGATCTTCCACCTCGATGGTGCGGCGCGGCAGGGCATCA
>JBFGFW010000308.1:0-3668 GCA_041579395.1 Sulfitobacter sp. | reverse complement strand
GGCGCTGGCGCGGCGACGCGACAAGGATGGGACGCAATTTTTGACGGATCGAATGGTTCAGGCCGGCGAGCGGCTGCGTGAAGACTTTGAACTGGCGCAGATGGGGGAAAAGGTGACGCAGAACTGGGACCGGTTTCTGACCCCCGGCAGCAGCAGCCCGCAGGCCAGCTTTGTCGGCAGCGCGCCATCTGCGGCAAGGGCACGGGTTGCATCGGCCTTGGCAGAACTGGGGCCAGGCCTTTCAGACGTCGTGCTGCGGTGCTGCTGCTACCTGGAAGGGTTGGAGACCACTGAAAAACGTTTGGGGTGGTCGGCACGGTCGGGCAAGATCGTGTTGCGTATCGCCTTGATGCGGTTGCGCAAACATTATGAAGAAACGCTGGGACCGGGCGCTGCCATGATCGGATGACGGTGACCACATTTGGTTTGGGGATAAGGCGCGGCGAATCAAAGCCGCGCCCTTTTTTTATGTTTCGCGTTCTATTCCGCGGCTGTGGCCTGAGCGAAGGTGGCAAGGCCAATACGCTCCAAAAAGGCGTCCAACTGCTGGCGTGCCACATCCGCGGGGTCCACCGTGCCGCCCGCATCGCGGAACGTCATTTGCAGGACCGTGCCATGATCCCCTTGGCGGGCATCACGCGGCCGCCAGTCGGCATCCAAATGATCGGCAAGATGGATCGTGTCGATGACGTTGCCGTCGGTCACCAGACGGATCACCGGGTGAATGAACGCATCGGGTTCTTTGCCGAAGACGTTGTTTTCCCGCTTCACATGCAGAGAATCAGGACCGAAATTGCCGTATTCCAGTGTTACTTGGATGAAACTGCCGGTGTTCAGTGGGGCCTTCTGCATCCAGGACACCGGGATGTCGTGGTGTGTTCTGCCCCGATCGGCCCCGTCCAGTTGGATCACATCGGCCATGAACCCCGGCTGCAGAAAGATCCCCGAAGCGGTGCTGAGCCGCGAAATGATCGCATCGCGCAGGTCGGGTTCATGAAGCGGCGTCATCACGGTGGGATAGGCGGTGCCCTGCACCCGCGCGGCGATCAGTTCGGCCAGTGATTTCACGTTGTGGCGAAAACCATGGATAAAGCCGGACATGGTCTTTTTATAGTCGCACGACTGCATGATGGTGCCAGCAAAGAACAACCCCGAGATATTCTCGCTTTCCCACTCGCCGGACATGGCGGGGAATTTGTCGAAATGGCGCAGCTTTGGCTGAATAGCCGCGTCGAAGATCGAATTGTCGAACTGGAACCCGGTGCAGGCAATGACGTGGTCATAGGTCAGCACGATTTCGTGGCCGTCAGCGGCTGTCATTGCGGCACGCACGGTATAGACGTCACCGTCTTTGGTGATCTCAAGAGCGCGGGCATCAATCACCGCGTTTTGCGATTTCAGTTGGTACGTATCCAGGAAGTTGTTGTTCACCGCCCGAAGATTGCCCACAAAATGCGTCTGCCATGCGAATTTGATCGGGTTCGGGCTCATCACGTGGATGCTGGCGGCGTGCTCAAGCAGCGAATCTGCTGTTTCAAACGCCGAATTGCCCTTGCCCAGAATCAGCACGCGCTTGTTCTCGTAGAGTTCGGGATTGGTGTCGAACTCGGTATAGTTCACGGCTAGTTCGAACCCTTCGATGCCCGGATCCCAGGCTTGGCTGACGCCCGTAGCAACGATCACATTGGCCGCAAGGTGGGTCGTGCCATCAGCGCAGGTGACCGTGAACAGGTCTTCGGTCTTGGCGATCTGGCGCACGTCCGCGTTGCACACGATATGCTCGGCCAACGGTTCTGCAAAGGTCTCTGCGTAAGAAATGAAATCATCCGCGCTTGGAAAATATTTGCGGCTCCAATCCTTGAACAGCAGCCCTTCGTCATTCAGCAGCGAATTCCAGTCGTGGCGCAGGCGGGTTTCGGGGTTGTTCAGCCCGGTATTCACCTTGTTGATCGAGATGAATTGACGGTGCCGGGGAAACTGACGCAAAAACGCGCTGATCCGGTCAGAACGTTCCAAGATTTTAAAATTCATACCTTTTTGGGCGAAATAATAGGCGGCCTGCAGTCCGGCGGGTCCTGACCCGATAATGCAGACATCAAGGTTTTTAGCAGCTACAGACATCTATGGTTTCCTTAGCAAAAGACGTTATTCCAACTCAACCGGAGCGGGATGCTCGCTATAAGCGAATAGCAGAAGTCGCGCAAAAAGCAATTGATGTTGTTTTTGATGCACTTGGCGTATCGTCACACCAACACCCTGCGGCGTTCCCCCCCTTTCAAGCAGCACGGGAACCGGGTACATAGGGTAAAACCGATTACGGAGCCGGATCATGCGCGACCTGAAAATCCCCGAACAGCGCCACCCCGAAAAAGCAAAACGCCCGGACAATCCGCAGCCGAAAAAGCCAAGCTGGATCAGGGTCAAGGCTCCCGGCGGTCAGGGCTATGCCGACACCGCCAAGATCATGCGCGAGAACAAACTGGTCACCGTCTGCGAAGAAGCGGGCTGCCCCAATGTCGGCGAATGCTGGTCGCAAGGTCACGCCACCATGATGATCATGGGCGAGGTGTGTACCCGCGCCTGCACCTTCTGCAACATCGCCACCGGCAAGCCGCCCGAAGCCCTGGACGTGTTCGAACCGGGCAGGGTTGCCGATGCCGTGGCGAAACTGGGTCTGAACCATGTGGTCATCACATCAGTCGACCGCGACGACGTGGAAGATGGCGGGGCAGAGCATTTCGCCCAGACCATCCGCGCCATCCGCAAGCGCGCGCCGGACACCACGATCGAGATTCTGACCCCAGATTTTATCCGCTGCGATCCCAAAGTGCTGGAAATCGTCGTCGAAGCCCGCCCAGACGTGTTCAACCACAACCTCGAAACCGTGCCGGGCCTTTACCCGGAAGTGCGCCCCGGCGCGCGGTATTTCCATTCCCTGCGCCTGCTGCAGCGGGTCAAGGAGCTGGACCCGTCGATGTTCACCAAGTCCGGCATCATGGTGGGGCTTGGCGAAGACCGGCAGTCGGTGATGCAGGTGATGGAAGACATGCGCGCGGCCGACATTGATTTCCTGACCATCGGCCAATACCTGCAGCCGACGCCCAAGCATCACCGCGTCGACCGTTTTGTGCATCCAGACGAATTCGCGGCCTATGAAAAGGCGGCATATGGCAAGGGTTTCCTGATGGTATCGGCCACGCCGCTGACCCGGTCCAGCTATCACGCGGGCGACGATTTTGCCCGGTTGCGCGCGGCGCGGCAGGCCAAGCTTTCGGCGCGCTAGGCTAGAACCTGCGTCCCATCCTCTCGGCTGTTGCCCAGTCTGGCCAATAGCCGAAATATTCCAGACCAAAGATGGCGACCGCGATCAAAATCAGGCCAAAAATGAATTTCACGCGGCGCGGCGACGGTGGGTTTTGCGCCCAGCGTTTCATCCGCATCAGCCAGACGATGTTCATGTGAACCGAACCTTGCCGATGAAAGGCAGGTTGCGGTTGCGCTGTGCAAAGTCGATGCCATAACCCACGACAAATTCATCCGGGATTTCAAAGCCGATCCAGTCGGCCTTCATGTCAACTTCGCGGCGGCTGGGTTTGTCCAGCAGCGCAATGGTTTTCAGCCGTGCCGGTTCCCGCGACCGCAGCAGGTTGGTCACGTGGTGCAGGGTG
>JBFGFW010000307.1:0-3685 GCA_041579395.1 Sulfitobacter sp. | reverse complement strand
GCATAGCCGATGTTGTTGCGCTCGGCCCAATTGCCGACTGCGGTCAGGTCGATGTTGATGAAGGCCACGCAGCGGTCGCGGTCGGCGCCGAAGACCACCGCCTCGAGGATGTTGGGATAGAACTTGAGCTTGTTCTCGACGTATTTCGGCGCGAAGAGCGCACCCGAGGCCATCTTGCCCACGTCTTTGGCGCGGTCGATGATGCGCAGATGCCCTGTGCCTTCCTCGATAAATCCAGCGTCGCCCGTGGCCACCCAGCCTTCGGCATCCTTGGTGTCTGCCGTGCTTTCGGGGTTCTTGTAATATTCGACGAACACCCCCGGCGAGCGATAGAACACTTCGCCGTTGTCGCCGATTTTCAACTCGACGCCCGGACAGGTTACGCCCACAGTGTCGCTGCGCACCTGACCGTCGGGCTGTGCGGTGATAAACACGGTTGCTTCGGTCTGGCCGTAAAGCTGCTTCAGGTTGATCCCAAGGCTGCGGTAGAAATCGAAAATCTCGGGGCCGATCGCCTCGCCTGCGGTATAGCCGACGCGGACCCGGCTTAGGCCCAGCGTATTTTTCAGCGGGCCATAAATCAGCAACTCGCCCAAGCCGTATTTCACCCGGTCCATGAAACCGACCGGCTTGCCGTCCAGAATGTCCGGGCCGACCTTGCGCGCGACGGCCATGAATTTGTCGAACAGCCACTTTTTCATGCGGCTTGCGTCTTCCATGCGGATCATCACACTGGTCAGCTGGGTTTCAAATACACGTGGTGGCGCGAAATAATAGGTCGGGCCAATTTCGCGCAGGTCGGTCTGCATGGTGTCGGCGGATTCGGGGCAGTTGGTGCAAAAGCCCGCCCACATCGCCTGACCGACCGAAAAGATGAAATCGCCAACCCACGCCATCGGCAGATAGGCCAGAATGTCATCGGTCTGGCGCAGGTGGTCAAATTCGGACGACGACTTGGCCGTTTCGATGATGTTGCGGTTGCTCAGCACGACGCCCTTGGGCTTGCCCGTGGTACCGGACGTATAAAGCATAACGCCGGTGCTGTCGTAGTTCAGCTTGGCCTGCCGCGCTTCCAGCTCTTTGTTGTGCTTTTCACGGTTGGCGCGACCCATTTCCTGAACGGCGCTGTATTGATCCAACGCAGCGTGGTCATATTTGCGCAGGCCGCGCGGATCCAGATAGATGATCCGCTCGAACTGGGTCAGCTGGTCTTGCACCTCAAGTACCTTATCGACCTGTTCCTGATCGCCGGCCACGATGAACCTCGCGCCGCAATGATCCAGCACATAGGCCATCTCTTCGGCGTTAGCGTCCTGATACAGCGGCACCGGCACGGCACCGACCATCTCGGCGGCGATCATCGCCCAATAAAGATACGGACGGTTCCGCCCGATGATGGCAATGAAATCGCCTTCATTGGCACCAAGCTCCAGCAGACCTAGGGCCAGCGCTTCGACTTCATCGCGGGTTTGGGACCATGTCCAGCTTTGCCAGATGCCAAACTCTTTTTCGCGGTACGCGGGTGCATTCGCGAATTGCTGTGCATTGCGATGCAACAGCGCCGGTACGGACTGCGGTCCGTCGGCGCTTACGAGCGTATAGGCCAAATGTCTTCCTCCCCATGCCTGCGCTTTTCGGCAGACGATCGTTGATACGATTCTAATGTCGCACCATGATGTTGATCAAAAGCTGGGCGTCAACTTTTTCCTAAAGATTTCTCAATTCTAACAAATTGTAACAAAGTCGGATTAACGCCTTGCCTTTGCGCAGCCAAAGCGATGGTGCTAGCCATTCCGGGGAAAGGGGTAGCCAGATGCAACTGCAAGACACACAAACCAACGCGATGACGGCGGCAGGTTTGAACCTGATCGCGCAGGCGCTGACGATCTATGATGCTGATCTGCGACTGGTTTTGTGCAATGCGCCGTTCCAACTTATGTTCAACCTGCCCCGGTCACTGGTCAGCCCAGGCGCATCCTTTCAGGAAACCATTCATCACCTTGCGACAGGCGGCGAATACGGCAACGTCACCGATGTAGACGAATTTGTGCGCGGACGCGTTGTTCAGGCCCGCGCATTCGAGCCGCATTACATGGAACGCACCCGCGCCAACGGCCGCACCATTTCCGTCGAAGGGTCGCCCCTGCCGCAAGGGGGCTGGGTGACCGTCTATACCGACATCACCCACACCAAACAACAAGAGGCGTTGTTGCGTGCCAGATCGGATGCGTTGTCCGGTCAGGTCATTGCCCACGCACAAGAACTATCCGCCACAAACCGCGAACTGGCCGCGATGAACAGCGCGCTTGAGGAAGCCAAGCGCCAGTTGACCCTGTCCGAAGCGCGCACCCGTCTGACCACCGAAATGATGCCCGCTCATATCGCGCATGTGGACGAATCCGGGCGTTACACCTATTCAAACCGCCGCTTGACCAGCGTGATGCCCGGACGCCCCGCTGAAGTAACCGGGCTGTCGATCAACTCGGCCCTAGGTGAGCAGGTCTCACATGCCATCGCACCCGCGTTGAAACAGGCGTATTCAGGCAAGCCATCGGTCGTCGAATTCACGGATGACGCAAGTGCGCGCCGCATCCGCGCGGCGTTTACCCCCGACACGCGCGGCGGCGTCTATGTGTTGTCGATGGACGTGACCGAAGAGACCCAAAACCGCGTTGCCCTCCAACAGACCCGGCGGCGTGAAACCGCAGCCCAAGTGATCTCGGGGCTGGCGCATGATTTTTCAAACCTGCTGACGATCATTCTGGGCATGCAATCCCGACTTGGCCGGATAGATTCGCTGCCTGCTGCCGCGCACCCGCTGATCGACGGAACGTTGGCGGCGGCGCGTCGGGGGGGCGCGTTGCTCAGCTCGATCGCTGACATGACCGGCGCGCGCACGCTGCGCCCTGCGGCGACGGATATCGGCAGCCTGCTGGCCGATCTGGCGCTGCTGGCACGCCCCACCCTGCCCAAGAACGTTACCTTGCGCATCGACAACCACATGCCCGACCTGCCTGTACTGCTGGACGGCGGTTTGGTGCAGGACGGATTGCTGAACCTGATCCTGAACGCCCGCGATGCCTGTGGTGCGGCGGGGGCAATCACGCTTGAAGTGCAATTGGTGCATGACACCTGGATCGAATGCGTGCTGCGCGATACGGGCCCCGGATTTTCAACTGCCGCGCTGGAACACGGATTTGACCCGTTTTTCACCACCAAAGGGGCCGAAGGATCGGGGCTGGGACTGCCGATGGCCTATGACATGGTCAAATCCGCAGGCGGCGATCTGCGGCTTGCCAATACAGACAGCGGTGCACTGGTCACCATGCGTCTGCCGTTCCGGCCCGCGCTTGCCGCGACCACGGGGCTGGTACTGCTTGTCGAAGACACCGATGACCTGCGCGCGTTGGTGCGTGACATGCTGATGGGGTTGGGCCATTCCGTGATCGAGGCCGCCAGCGCCGACGAGGCGACCGCGCTGCTGGCAAATCTGCCCGACATCACGCTGATCCTGTCAGACATTCAATTGAAGGGCGACGCGACCGGACTGGATCTGGCGCACCGGTTGGGGGCCGATGCCCCGCCGCTTGTGCTGATGACCTCCCTACCCAGCGATGACGCACAATTTCTTAAGGCGCAGACGCTGGCACCGGTGCTGCGCAAGCCCTTTGGGGTGGAGGATCTG
>JBFGFW010000306.1:0-3692 GCA_041579395.1 Sulfitobacter sp. | reverse complement strand
GCCCATCCGCCAAACGGAAACCGCTCAGCTATATCGACAACCCACGTCTGCCCCAACGTGGCCTCGGTGTGCTCGACCTGAACCGGGTTTGACACCGGATAGTTGACGCCATGGAATGAATTCCCGCTCATCTCGATGTTGCGCATCCTAGAAAAATCCATGTCGGCAAAGCTGGTGTCGATCCGTTCTACCCGATCAATAAAGCCATTGATGCTGCGAAACCGGTTGTCGGTGATCGTCAGCCCGTTGATCACGTGGTTCGCGCCATGAGGCTTGATCACGATATAGCTGAACCATGGGGCCACCTCGCCGGACAAGAAGATATTTCCGGTGATCGATAGTGAACTGAACGAATATTCGCTGCTGTATTCCGGTGCGGGGTCCTGCTCGTTCGTCCATTCGATAAAGCAGTTATCGATATAGTTGCCGTGGATGGCCGTCGCGGTATGTTGTGCGGCGATGATCAATCCAGCAGACCGAACTCCGTTCATGACTGTATCGCCTTGGAAAAAATGGTTCCCGGTCACGATATTGTTCTGTCCCGCAAGCAGTGCGAAGTGACGAAAGCGTGTCGCCCGGTTATCACGCAGCTTGACGTCATTGGCGTTGCAGTTGATGGCAATGGACTTGCGATCCGGCACGTCCATTGCGTCTTCGGACGACAAGAATTGGCAACGGTCGATAAACATGCCCTGGCATCCTCCACCAATCGACGTGACACCCCGGTCTTTCGGGCGGGTGATAAAGCAGTCCCTAAGGTGGAAAATGGTCCCCGAAGGTGCCAGATTGATTGCGCTGGCGACGTTGTTGCATTGGAATTCGATATCGGCGAGCACGAATTTGCTGAGCGAGCTGAAATTGCTGAAATCCAGCATGTATTGGAACCGTGAAAAGCTGAAATTCTGCGTGCCTGCCGCATCGTACAGGGGCGCGTTCAAGGTGATTTCCTGGGTCGCGACATTCTTTTCGCGGACATATATCTCGCGGCCCACCCCATTGCCGGTGATATGCGCGCCGACGGGAATGTTGGCGATGTTCACGACATTCTTCAGTTTCCGCGCATCTGAAGGCGCATAGGTTGCTTGCGATGTCACCGTCACCGTGTCCCAGTCCCCATTAGTCGCTGCCTCAAGCTGGCCGTTGCGGATGACCCGGCGGGTCGCATAGCTGGTGCGCTCGGGCGTGGCGGCCTGCATGTCAATCGGTCCCGTGACGTTGATTTTGCGTCCACCCATGTCCAGTGAATCGTGATCGGCGTTGTTCAAAAGCGCCTGAAATGCCTTCCGAAAGGCGATTTCTTCATTGTCGAACGCATCGATATAGTTGGGCAGGTCAAAGTTCTGGCGCAGCAGCAAAATGGCGCTGGCAGGCATGACAACTGTGCCTTCAAACCGCGTGAGGGCGTCAAATGTCACATCACCGTTCAACAAATATGTACCAGCTGGGATCAAGACAGTACGGCCTTGCGAGGCCGCGTTGGCAGCGACAAAGGCGGCCGTGTCATCGGTGACACCATCACCGATGGCACCAAAATCCCGGACATCCACCTGGGCCAGCATGTCGCGCAAATAGACGCTGGTGATATCTTCGATGACCAAATCATCGATGCGGACAACACCGCCGTTCTGCCCGGTCAAGTCCAACCCGAAATGCCCGTAAACTGGCTGAGTACCCCACACCATATCCACGCCGCCGCGCAGGCCCGACCCTACGATCGCGCTGACCTCCACCACCTTGCCATAACTGGTCAGCTGAACCGAAGGGCCGACCTCGACAAGCCCCCCAACCTTGCTGCCATTGCCCAATGCAGGATAGCCCGCAATTCTTACCGAGGGCAGATTGCCACTGATCGCCTTCACACGCGCCGTGATCCGCAGATAGCAGCCGGGCAACAGAGGCGTTTGCCCCATATAGCGCAGCTTTTGGGTGGTTTGCGTCTTGATCAGCTCAAGGGTGCCGGCAAAATCCTGATCTGCAGGGATAAATGCCGCATTGATTGCATTCGCGTAGGTATCAGACCCCGCCGTGCCGTCCCCGCTTGAATAGACACCCAACCCATTGGCAAAGGGAGCCGGCGTCAATGATACCCCATCCGTGATTGCTTTGTTCATCGATATCCCTTTCCATAAGCGCGCGCCGTGATGTGTGCGCGACCGCCTGACTGTTGCGACAATCCGGCTGAGCACCGGCAAGGGCTTTGGGATACGGGTGGGCGGTTAATCGGTTCTAAGGCCTGCGCGCGCTGAACCTTGAAAATTGCACCTCGCCAACCGCTTACCCATGTGAGATTGACGGCGACAATCGTTGAAGGTTTGCTAAGGTTGCGAACACGAGACACAGCAAAGGTACTGATATTGCGCGCTTACCCGATCCCCTTCAATGATCCTGCAAGGCTCTCTACCCTTCGCAATCTTCCCGGCATCAACAGTGACAGCGAACCGTTGTTCAACAAATTGACCGAGGCAGTCCGCGTTCTGTTCAAGGCTCCTGTCGCCCATATCAGCATTGTCGAAGACGACCACCAGTGGTTCAAGTCTGTTGTCGGTGCCGATCTTCCGGTAATTCCGCGCGACTATTCCTTCTGCGCCCATGCAATCATGTCCGACCAACTGATGGTGGTGCCCGACCTACAGCAGGATCCCCGGTTTCAAGAACACCACTTCGTCAAAAACGCCCCTTTCGTGCGCTTCTACGCAGGCGCGCCGATAATTCTTTCCACTGGTTTCCGGGTCGGCAGCATCTGCGCCTTGGATTTCGAACCGCATGGGATGCCGGATGAAGCCGTGTTGGCCGGGTTAAGCGCCATTGCAGACGCCATCGCCGCAGCGTTCGAGCGCAAGCCCGTCGCGACAACGCCGCCCCGTGATGACTTTCCCGGACGGCAGGAATTTATCGCCCTGATCAGTCACGAACTGCGCACGCCACTGACCAAGATTCTGGGCTATACCAGCCTGCTGACAATGCGTCTTACCGAAGGAGATTTGAAACTAGCCAATGCAGCTTCTACCGCTGCGCGCCACCTGAATGAGCTGATCGAAGCGATTGTTTTATATTCCAATACTGCGACAGGGGAACTGAAGCTCAAGGAGGAAGTTGGGTCGCTCAAGGCCGTCATTAACGATGCATTGGCCATTCAGATACCCAATATTGATGGCCGCGGCAAACGGGTCACTCTTGTTGATTTCGCCATTATCGACTCTTTTTTTATGGACAGCGCGCAGATGCGCCTTGCCCTCACGGCGCTGATCGACAACGCCACCCTCCACGGCGGAGAAGAGCTTGAGATCGCGGTAACACAAACAGACGACGACATTATTGAGATCGCAATCTCAGACAACGGGAAATTGGATCAGGGATTTGACATCCAGTCGCTTTACGAACCCTTTGTGGTCGGCATGCATCTGGATACCCGCAGCGCTGGCGGGCTTGGCCTTGGCTTGCCGATAACGCGCAAACTGATTGAAATGCATGGCGGTGAAGTCGAACTTAACCCCACGGACGATCGGACAATCGCGCTGATCCGTCTGCCCGCGTGGCGCGCAAAAGCAACGACGTAAGGATTTGGCCCTAGGCCGTCACACCTGGCGCTTCCAGCAACTGCACAGCCGCAATCCGCCATCCTGCGGCAGTCTCGACCATCTGGTAATCTAGCAGATGAACAAAACCTTTGCTGTCGGTGATCTGCACCTTTT
>JBFGFW010000305.1:0-3712 GCA_041579395.1 Sulfitobacter sp. | reverse complement strand
AGGCCGCAATTCAAGAGAACCTGGCGGTCCCAATTCTGGGATACGAAAACCCCGCCAAGCTTAGCCGTGCGGAGTATCGGGTTTGCCTGATGTTAAGCCAATGTCTGACAACCAAACAGATCGCATCCGAATTGACGATCACCTCTTCGACATTGCGCACCCATCTGCGGCATATCTATCAAAAGACAAATGTCAGCAGTCAGGCTGAATTGACGCACCACCTGCTGACGATGCGGCCGCCCTCTCTGCCTGACGTGTCGGCTCGTGTAGCTTAGAAGGCACCGAATGGAATTGATCCCAATTCATCTTCTCGCGCCGGTTCTGCTTATGGTCGCTTATTCAGACCTGCGGTATCTCCGCATACCGAACCCGCTTTCGATTGTCGCGCTCGCGTTGTTCGTGGTGACAATGCCGCTGCTGGATCTGGGCGAAATCGGGTGGCGGATGTTTGGCGCTGTGGCGGTCTTTGGTGTCGGGTTTGCAATGTTCGCACTGCGGCTGGTCGGCGGGGGTGATGTCAAATTTCTTGCTGTTCTCATGCTGTTCGTTCCGTCGCACACCTACGCTCTGTTCATGCTGAATTTTTCGGCCACACTGCTGGTCGGGATCGCGGCCATACTGACATTGCGCGTTGCTCCGATCCTGCAAAGCAGTCGTTTTATCGCAATCAAGGCAAAATCGCGGTTTCCGATGGGGGTTTCGATCGCATTGACGGGTCTTACGCACCCGTTCGTTGTGGCGGCTCTGAACCTTTAGGCAATTGTGTCTGATCTTTGGATGAACTTCGCAGCAGACGATCCCGCATGCCGGTCCAAGAGCCGAACCTTACAACAAGCCCTTACGCCGGGTAATTGAAATCTCGGATGATCCGCCAGCACCGCTTATTCAGATCACTGAGATCTGCAATTGCGTTTTCAATTTCGCCAATTGCGGTCGCGTCAATAACGTCGCTCCGACCAATCTTCAGCCCGTCTTTGCGGTCCGCAATCCGCATCATGATCGTACGGGCATCGCCACTTTCGGGATCGAACGCATAGATGCTGTGACTATAGCGATTGCGCAGACCGCTATATCTCATCATCGCCTGAGTAAACGCCAATACGCGCGACTTCTGGTCTTCGGGTGCATCTTCCAATTTGGCCAATCGCTCTACCAAATCCACGCGGGCGCGGGTCGTGTTGAGAGTCAGGAAAATGATAATCGCACGGTCCTTGTCGGTCCGTGCCAGTCCCGCAATAAGATGTATCAGAAGGCTTTCCGTATTCGTCCAGGCATAATTCAATCTGCCGATCAAAAGCAGCAGACCGTCAAAGCTGACTGCGGGATCCTTACGTTCCACCATGCATGCCTGCCGAAGTGCCGCCGTTATGCTGCATATACCACCCCGCGGCGCATGTTCGGTTTGCCGCACCGATTTTCTTGAAGACATTGTGGATGTGCAGTTTGACCGTGTGAACCGACAAATTTAGGTCGGCTGCGATAATCTTGTTCTGAGTGCCTTCGGCTACCAGCCGCAGCACTTCCCATTCACGCGCGGTAAGCGTAATCGCTGCATCTTTGGTGTCTGTGTGGGCGACATCGCCAATCAGGGCATCCGCAATTTCACGTGGCATAAAATCATGCCCACACAGAAACAAATGCATGATCGAAATCCACACGTCCATTTGCGCTTGCAGCGGCAGAAAGCCGATATTGCCAAATCCTGGTTTGTCGCCAACCGTCGTCATGAACTTTGCAGCTTCGCGGGCGTCCGTCAGGCTGAAAATAATCTTGGCTGTTCCCACCGCGTCCGTGAAAAGCTGTGGAAACTCCAATGCCAGTTGCATTTGATCGGAATCGAAAATTACCAGTCGCACATCGTCGTGCACCTTGCGCGCGACAGCGACATCCCTGATGTCTGCGACGCGTATAAAGTCAACGTCTTGGAATTCTGCCCTGAAGACCAAGATGACCCGTTCCGAAAAACTCAGCCCGCCGCCAACAAACACGACCCGTGGACGCGGCTGTGCAGGACGCAAGCCGTCAAGGTGCCCGAACTGGTCCGATGATATTTGATGGGCCATAAGCAGAACCCCCGTAATTGAATTGTCATTTTCTAAAAAAACTTGGCCGAAATAATGAATTCAATATTGCGAGCAACTTGGCTGATCATCAGGTGCAGGTAAACAAATCCTTTGGTCAGGTCAGTAGATCAAAAGGGGTAGAACCATCGGTCTTGACCCGCACCACAGCGCAAGTTCTGAATTGCTTAATATTTCTAGATATTTAACCATAGCGCGAAGTTTTGACCCAAACTTTCGGAAGGGTAGAATTTCGCGGCCAAACGCCTGATTCACAAGGCTCGCAGCTCTCGAGCCCCCCTTCCCCACCCCAAACCTAACCCTTTTTCCAACATGCCGGATGCATGATTCGCTGTCATCATCTCGGTTACGCGCTGCAGTTATTGCATTGGTTTTGTGGAGTCATCTGCTGCCTTTCAACGCCATCAACCCGTCATTCAGGGGCAATTTCCGGCACGGGCCAGCAGACAAATAAAAAAAGGGGGGATGGATTATCCAGAGACTGCACAGTCCACCGACCGTCTGTGTCTGATCGCGACCGCGTCAGAGCCTGACACGAAATTACAATCAAAATTGAACTGCGCCATGACGGTGACCGCTTTGGAAATGACTGGCGGTGCGTTTTGGCCTTGCAAGACTGGAATATTAAAATGGCTAAGCGAAATAATGTGATGGGTTGGGGTGACGGCGAAGATGGCCTTTGGGGCCATGACACCGACGAAAACCACAACGTCAACAAGAACCGCAACGACTCTGAAAACGATAACGACAACGATAATGAAAACACCAACACCACCGATACGTCAGCCGAAGCTGACGGGACCGGGATTGGTGATGGCACGGGAAATGGTACCGGCACTGGAACCGGGAACGGGACTGGGACAGCCGACGGGAACGCCAACAGTTCATCTTCGTCAGCGGGTACCAACACTTCATACTCCAACACCAAAAACAACAGCACCAGCGATGCTGACGCAGATGCCGATGCAGATGCCGATGCGGTTTCTGACGCGGTAGCGGAGTCCGGCTCTGACGCAAATGCCACGGCCGATAGCGAAAACGACAACACAAATACCAACGACTCTAACGTCGATGTCGATGTGGACGTGGCTGTCGGTGTTGACCTTGAGGGGTATGAACCGACCGATGATGATTTTGCGGACTTCGATCTTGAAGGAAGCGAAATCGGCGACATCATGATGGCGCAGGGCAACGTCGCTTATGACCCCGGCGATGACATCAGCATGGGCGACATTCTGACAGACTCGCTGAATGGTCCCGGCAACAACGCCGGCTTCGTGAACGTTCAGACCAACAAACTGCACGACAATGACGTTCTTGAAAATGCCAGCGTTGATAACTCGGGTAAATTCATTCAGTCCGGAAATGCCCAAGGTGGTGATGCCAGTGCCAAGGAAGGCATTCAGGTTGCCAGCAACGGTGCGAAAGGGGGCAGCGATGCCCAAGCCGAAGGTGGCGATGCAGAAGGTGCCGACGCGACCGGTGGCTACGCAAAAGCCCAAGGCGGTACCAGCGGTGAAACCGGTGCCGTTCAAGCCCAGGGTGGCAATGGCGGAAATACCGGCAATGTCGACGCTGAAGGCCACGATGCCGATGGCGGTCTGTCCAAGGCCAAAGCTGAAGGCGATGCT
>JBFGFW010000304.1:0-3717 GCA_041579395.1 Sulfitobacter sp. | reverse complement strand
CCGCTTGATCTGGGCTGAAAGGGCTTCGGCCAGCGCGGCCTGACAGGCGGCATCGGCAAAATCGGTCAGCGTGCCCGTGACCTCCTCAAGTGACCACGCTCCGGCCAGATCCGCCAGCCCCGCCATCAGCGCCACCCGGCGCTTGGCCCGCCGCAAATGGCTGGACAACTGATCAGGGGCCACATCGCCCACACCGTCGATAACGGAACGTACGGCTGCCTTGGGGTCGTCAAGCGCGGCAACGCACCAGTCGGATTCCTTTTCCATCAGACTAAGGAGATAGGGCGACACCGACCCCGCACCCTCAACCAATGCGGTCAGTTCCGACGACAGGCCCGGCATCGCTGCGCGCGCATCCGCCGCCCGTTCAGCCAGGAAGATGCGCGGAACGCGGGTGATCTGGGCAGCCAGTGTAGTCATGCCACAGCTTTCACCGGTTCATCTGTGCGGGTCAATGGCCGCTTGATCCACCGGCCACAGGGAGGATCGCCCCGGAAAATGCGAAAAATGTAAAAATGATTCACATCGCCCCTTGCAAGGGCCGCCCCGAACCCCAATCTACTGTAATGTGAAGAGCGTTTACATAGCGCCTCACCCCACCAGGCCCGCAGCGTACAGGGCCACCCACTCTGACCGAAAGGTATTTTGATGTCACAGCCCTATGCAACTGCAGCCTATGCCCCCTACCGCAGCTGGCTTGGCCGCGCCGAAGACTTCCTTGACGACAAGGGCAAAGGTGCCTGGATCGCCGCCATGGTTGTCGGTTTCATCGCTTTCTGGCCCCTTGGCCTTGCCCTTCTTGCCTATATGATCTGGAGCAAACGCATGTTCAAATCCACCTCCTGTGCTCACCGCCGCAGCCGTCATTCGATGACCAGCCGGTCCACCGGCAACGCCGCCTTTGACGCCTACAAGGCAGACACCCTGGCCCGTCTCGAAGAAGAGCAGACCAATTTCGAGGCCTTCCTGACCCGCCTGCGTGAGGCTAAGGACAAGGCCGAGTTCGACCAGTTCATGGCCGAGCGCACAAAAACGTCTGACGACGCGCAAAGCGCGTGACGCAGACCCGACACCACCGCCCCCCGGTTTTCGGGGGGCACCTTCCGGTTTCACCACAGGATACTCTGATGACCCACCTGCCCGATCCCGACAGCCAGCCGGAATTCTACGCTGGCATCCCGACCAAACGCCTGATGGCCTGGGTCGTCGATGTGATTCTTATCCTGGTCACCTGCGTGGTGCTCGTGCCCTTTACCGCCTTCACCGGGCTGTTCTTCTTTCCGCTGATGATGCTGGTCGTTGGCTTTTTATACCGTCTGATCACGCTGACCAACGGGTCTGCGACCTGGGGCATGCGCCTCATGGGGATGGAACTGCGCACCAATCGCGATGAAAAGCTGGATGCCGGCACCGCTTTCGCGCACACGGTCGGCTATACCGTAAGCGTCGCGATGATGCCGTTGCAACTGATCTCGATCGTGTTGATGTGCACAACGCCGCGCTGTCAGGGCCTAAGCGACATGATTCTGGGCACCGCGGCCCTGAACCGACGCAAGGAAATCTAACCACGCCTCCAACTTGGGCTTGGCGTGGTTTCGACCAGTTGGTATCCTTGCGCCAACAACATCGGATGAACATGCGCCATACCCTTCCCATCGCCCCACAGTTTTATGTGACAGCGCCCCAGCCGTGCCCCTATCTGGACGGTCGGATGGAGCGGAAGTTATTCACCGCGCTGCAGGGCGATTCTGCCGCCAAGTTGAACGACAGCCTGTCGGGTCAGGGGTTCCGGCGCTCGCAAAATGTCCTTTACCGGCCGTCTTGCGCCGATTGTGCGGCCTGTCTGTCGGCCCGCATTGCGGTGGCCGACTTCGTGCCCAGCAAAAGCCAAAAGCGCACCATCAGACGCAACGCCGGGCTAACCCGCCGCGCGACCTCACCTTGGGCGACCGAAGACCAGTACGACCTGTTTCGCCGCTATCTTGACAGCCGCCATGCCGAAGGCGGGATGGCTGACATGGACGTGTTCGAATTTGCCGCAATGATAGAAGAGACGCCAATTCGTAGCCGTGTCGTCGAATATACCGACAGCGCGTCGCGCGACCTGATCGGCGTCTGTCTGACGGACGTTCTGGCCGATGGGGTCAGCATGGTCTATTCCTTCTATACACCGGACCGTCCCAGCGACGGCTTGGGAAATTACATCATCCTCGATCACATCGACATCGCACGCGCGGCTGGCTTGCCTTATGTGTATCTGGGCTACTGGGTGCCGGGCAGTCAGAAGATGGGATACAAGGCCAAGTTCTCCGGCCTTGAAGTCTATGTCGGCGGGGCGTGGCAAAAGATGCGCGATCCGGCAAGGTTCAGCCCCGACCGGCATCCGCTGAACACCGATCCGATCGCCGAACAGGTGGCCAACATCGCGCTGCCGGACCTCACGCCCTCCAAAACCTGACCACTTCTCTGGCTTGAAAATATCCTCGGGGGAGTTTGAAGGGGCAGACAGCCCCCTCATCCGCCAGATGGAATCGTATGAGGGCACCCTTGCGGGGTGCCCTCGCAATTTTCCAGCGCCGGGGTCAGATCAGTTCGGCATCAAATCCGGCACTATCGTCACGATCACCGGGAACATCCAAAGCAGCGCCAGCGCGCCCACCTGGATCAGCACGAACGGCACGATTCCACGGTAGATATGCGCGGTGGTCACGCTCGCCGGGGCGACGCCGCGCAGATAGAACAGCGCAAAGCCAAAGGGCGGTGTCAGAAAGGACGTCTGTAGGTTCACCGCGATCATGATGGTCACCCATTTGGGGTCAAACGTCCCGCCGTAGATTACCGGCCCCACGATCGGGATCACGATGTAGATGATCTCTAGGAAATCCAGCACAAAGCCCAGAATGAACAGCACCAGCATCACGATCAGAAAGACCGTCAGCTCATTGTCAAAGCTTTTCAGCCATTGCTGGATATAGTGTTCGCCCCCGAATGAGATCACCACAAGGTTCAGCAGTTGCGATCCGATCAGGATGGTGAACACCATGGACGTCACCTTGGCCGTCTCCCGCACCACCGGGCTCAACACGCCCGATGTGTACAGGATCCAGCACGAGAAGAGCAGACCGAACACCGCATAAAGATACGCGCCATAGGCCACGAAAAAGGCGAACCAGCTTTCAAAACTGACGCCGTCCTGGTTGATCCGGAGGTCAAAGTTCACGCCGACCAAAATACAGATCACGATGGCAAGCGTGGACCAGATGATGATCTTGGGCGAACGGTCCATGTCCTTGAGCTTGCGGTAGGCCGCCAGCATAATCGCCCCACCGGCCCCCAAAGCGGCGGCAGGTGTCGGATTGGTGATACCACCAAGGATCGACCCCAGCACCGCAATGATCAGCACCAACGGTGGGAACACCACGCGGATCAACTCGTTCCGGGCACAGATCTTCAGGCCATATACCACGCCGTACATGATCGCGATGAACGGGATCACCATCATAAGCACCATCGCGCCCGATGACGTCGACGGGCCGACGAGCAGGATGTCGACCAGCACCGCCAGCACTACACCGATGCCCCCGATAATGAGCGGCCGCGTGTCAGATGTCGGCGATACACCGCGTGCCGTGGTCAGCACCAGCGCCAGCAAGATCAGCAGAATTGCCACGCCGGTACCGATCGGTGCGGCGTCGGCGATCTTGTCGGCCTGCTTTT
>JBFGFW010000303.1:0-3723 GCA_041579395.1 Sulfitobacter sp. | reverse complement strand
TCACCGCCTGCACTTCAGCGTCGGTATCGGTGACAAAGTGATTGATTGCGACGACCACAGGCACACCAAAGGACTTGAGGTTTTCGATGTGGCGACCAAGGTTCGGGCAGCCCGCATTGACGGCATCGACGTTTTCCGCGCCCAGATCGGCCTTGGCAACGCCGCCGTTCATCTTCATCGCACGCACGGTTGCCACGACAACGACGCAAGACGGTGCGATGCCGGCTTTGCGGCATTTGATGTTCAGGAACTTTTCGGCACCCAGATCGGCACCGAACCCGGCTTCGGTCACAACGTAATCCGCCAGCTTCAGCGCGGTGGTGGTCGCAATCACCGAGTTGCAGCCGTGCGCGATGTTGGCGAACGGGCCCCCGTGAACGAACGCTGGGTTGTTTTCCAGCGTCTGCACCAGGTTCGGCTGCATCGCGTCTTTCAGCAAGACGGTCATGGCCCCATCGGCCTTGATGTCGCGGGCAAAGATCGGTTTGCGCTCGCGGGTGTAAGCAACGATCATGTCGCCCAGACGTTTTTGCAGGTCGCCCAGGTCTCTGGCCAGACACAAGATCGCCATGACCTCTGATGCGACGGTAATGTCGAAGCCTGCCTCGCGGGGGAAGCCGTTGGATACACCGCCCAGGGATGCCGTAATTTGGCGCAGTGCCCGGTCGTTCATGTCGACGACACGGCGCCAGACAACTCGGCGCAGGTCGATCTCAAGCTCGTTACCCCAGTAAATGTGGTTGTCGATCATCGCGCTCAGCAGGTTGTGGGCAGATGTGATCGCGTGAAAATCGCCGGTGAAGTGCAGGTTCATCTCTTCCATCGGCACGATCTGTGCATAGCCGCCCCCGGCAGCGCCGCCTTTCATGCCAAAGTTTGGTCCCAGCGATGCTTCGCGGATGCACACGGCGGCGTTCTTGCCGATGCGGTTCAGGCCATCGCCCAGACCCACGGTCGTGGTTGTCTTGCCTTCGCCGGCTGGCGTCGGGTTGATCGCGGTCACAAGGATCAGCTTGCCGTCGGGACGGTCCTGCACCGAGTTGATGAAGGATTGGCTGACCTTCGCCTTGTCGTGGCCATAGGGCAAAAGATCGTCGCTGCCGATTCCCAGCTTTTTGCCGATGTCCTGAATAGGAAGCTTGGATGCTTCGCGTGCAATTTGAATGTCGGTCTTGAAAGCCATGATGATCCCCTGTCGCGGTGCTGGCGGTATGCGTTGCTGTGCCTTGCATACGCGCCATGTGCCAGATGCAGACGGCGCGTTTCCGACATATCCAGCGCTTGATGCGGCGGTCTGGCGCTTACAGGTTTCTTTTTGGAAATCTTTTGACCGTTGCGCACTGTGGAAGCAGCGTTAGCCGTACTGCCACGCCGGTTGGTCGGGAATGAAAAGCCGCAAAGTATCGCCCAATTTCAGCAGACCCTCGCGTTCGATCCACGCTGTCACGCCACGGCGGTCTTTGGCGGCGACCTTGAACCTGGGCCCGTGGCCGGGGCTGTCTTCTTCGATTTCACGGCCGGGCAGCACACAGGGGCGGTTTTCCATATCGATTGTCAGGGTCGCCCCGGACGCCGCCTGCAACCGTGCATTGGGCGGTATGTGGGTGAAATCGGGGATCCCCTTGATCATGATAGAGCACCCAAGATGTTCGGGGGCCAGCTTGGGCAGCCCCATCGCCGCCGCCGTCAGCGCCATTTCTTCTTCCGACAGGATCGACAGTTGCCGCACATTTCTAATATCGGTCCCTTTAGGATAAGTTTCCGTCACGCGCACGCAGGAGGGGCGGGTCAGCCCGGCATGCACATCTTCCGTGAATCCTGCGTAGCTGGCGAAAAGTTCCTGACGTGGTTCAGCGCGAATGCCCTTGGCCAGCTTTGGCACAACGCCAAGCCACGTAATCGTCGCCGTAAAATCGGTGGGTTTCAATGCGGGCATGATATCCCTCCTTGGGAAGATGTTGACCGCAGAGTGCCCAGTCTATGGGCAAAAGAAAAGGCCCCGCAATTGCAGGGCCCGATCAATTCGTTCACTCAGACGCGCGGGATCACACCGACGGTTCAGGCTCAAGCCCACTGGCGGGGGGCGACTTCTTGCCCTTGGCCTTGGGGATCGCCGTCACACTTGGGATGTCCATTCCGTCGCTGGAATCACCATCAGGGTCTTGTGGCGGCTTGCCTTCCATGACGCGCTTGATTTCTTCACCGGTCAGCGTTTCGTATTCCAGCAGACCCTGGGCCAGACGTTCAAATTCCTCGTCGTGGTCGGTGATCAGCTTGAACGCAATGTCATAACCTTCGTCGATGATCCGCTTGACCTCGCTTTCGATCAGTTCCTTGGTCGCAGCAGAGACTGAAAAGCCCCCTGCCCCGCCATTCGCCTGATAGCCGGCCGCAGCTTCGGAATAGTCGATGTTACCGACCTTGTCCGACATGCCCATGCGCATGACCATGCCGCGCGCCAACTGGCTGGCCTGCATGATGTCGCCCATCGGGCCGGAAGATACGGTTTCGGGACCATATTTAAAGATTTCCGCCGCTTTGCCCGCCATGGTCATGGCGATCTTCTGTTCGGCTTCGTCCTTGAACATCTGCAGCTTGTCCATTTCAGGCAGGCTCATCACCATGCCCAAAGCACCGCCGCGCGGTATGATCGTGGCCTTATAGACCGGGTCGCATTTCGGCAACTTCATACCGACGATGGCGTGGCCCGCTTCGTGATAGGCGGTCTTTTCCTTCTGCTCTTGGGTCAAAACCATCGACCGACGCTCTGCGCCCATCATAATCTTGTCCTTGGCAGATTCGAAATCCATCATCGCCACAAACCGGCGCCCCACGCGTGCGGCCGTCAGGGCCGCTTCGTTTACAAGGTTGGCCAGATCGGCACCCGAAAAACCGGGGGTGCCGCGAGCGATGATGCGCAAATCGACATCGGGGCCAAGCGGGGTCTTGCGCGCATGAACGCCCAGGATTTTCTCGCGGCCCTTGATGTCCGGGTTGCCGACAGACACCTGACGGTCAAAACGGCCCGGACGCAGCAGCGCAGGGTCCAGCACGTCTTTGCGGTTGGTGGCAGCGATGATGATCACGCCTTCGTTGGCTTCAAAGCCGTCCATTTCGACCAAAAGCTGGTTCAGCGTCTGTTCGCGTTCGTCGTTGCCGCCGCCATAGCCTGCACCCCGGTGGCGACCGACAGCGTCAATCTCGTCGATGAACACGATGCAAGGCGCGTTTTTCTTGGCTTGCTCGAACATATCGCGGACGCGGCTTGCCCCCACACCGACAAACATCTCGACGAAATCGGACCCTGAAATCGTGAAAAACGGCACACCTGCTTCGCCCGCAATCGCGCGCGCCAGCAGTGTCTTACCCGTACCCGGAGGGCCCTCAAGCAGCGCGCCTTTGGGGATCTTACCGCCAAGACGGCTGAACTTTTGCGGATTGCGCAGGAATTCGACGATCTCTTCCAGTTCTTCCTTGGCCTCGTCAATGCCTGCCACGTCGTCAAACGTCACGCGGCCGTGCTTTTCGGTCAACATCTTGGCCTTGGACTTGCCAAACCCCATCGCGCCGCCTTTGCCGCCGCCCTGCATCCGGTTCATGAAATAGATCCAGACGCCGATCAGGATCAGGAACGGAAGGAAGGTCATCAGGACCGTGGTGAAGCCCGACTGCTCTTGCGGCTCGGCGCGCACGGTCACGTCGTTTTCGATCAGCCGGTCGGTG
>JBFGFW010000302.1:0-3737 GCA_041579395.1 Sulfitobacter sp. | reverse complement strand
GGGGCTGACCAAATCGGTGCCAGCGGGCGCGCTTGTCGTCGCCATCCGACAGTTGATCATCTTCACCAACGCGTCGCCAACGGGGTGGCGACACATCGGGCAGACGGCTTTCAAGACGTTCCGCCCCGCCAGCGACCACCCCTTTGCATTGTCGCCGGGGGACGAGCTGTGCTTTCCATCGGTATCGCGTGATGCACTGCAAAAGATTATGGCCAACGATACCACAGGCGACGGCGGTGCCGAGACTGAGGTTCTGTCATGACTGCGACCCTTTCCATCGTGCAGGCCGGGCCTGCCCTGACAATTCAGGATCTGGGACGCCCCGGCTGGCGGGCGCAGGGCCTGACACGCGGCGGGGCGGCTGACCCCCTGGCCGTTCACGAAGGGGCCGCCTTGCTGGGGCAGTCGCCCGATCTGGCGGTGATCGAGATGACGGGTACCGGCGGCACCTTTACCGCCGACGCCGATCTGCGCATCGCGCTGACCGGGGCCACGATGGCCGCCAGCATCGACGGTGATGCCATTGTCTGGAACGCAAGCCACATGCTGCCAGCCGGGGCCAAGCTGACCATCGGCGGTGCCACGGGGGGCACCTATGGCTACCTGCATGTGGGCGGTGGCATCGCCACTGATACGTTGCTGGGTGCGCGTGCCAGCCACCTGAGCGCCGGTCTGGGCCGACCCCTTGCTGCGGGCGACACGCTGCCCCTCGGAGCGGACAAATCGCGCGAGACGGGGCTGCAACTACCTCGCGACGGTCGCTTTGATGGCGGTACCGTGCGCGTGGTGGCCAGCATGCAAACCGACCGCTTTACGGACGCGGAACGCGACCGATTCACCCAGACGCAGTTCAGCCGCGACCCGCGGTCCAACCGTATGGGAGTCCGCATGGATCATTCCGGCACCGGATTTCACGCCGACGGTGGCCTGACCATCCTGTCCGAGGTGATTGTGCCCGGCGACATCCAGATCACCGGCGACGGGGCACCGTTCGTGCTGATGGGCGAATGTCAGACAACCGGCGGCTATCCGCGGATCGGCACCGTAATCCCCCGCGATCTGCCCCGCGTGGCGCAAGCCCCCGCCGGCGCGCCGATCCGGTTTAAGTTTATCACACTGGATGAAGCCATCGCACTTGAGGTCCAGCAGCGCCGCGACATCAAGGCATTGTCTGGGCAAATCAGCGCGCTGATCCGCGACCCTGCAACAATCCGAAACCTGCTGGCGTACCAATTGGTCGGTGGCGTCGTTTCGGCCAAAGCCAACCCGTTTGAAAAGGACACTTGACATGCCAACCGTCGATCTGAACGCCGACATGGGAGAAAGCTTTGGCCCGTGGACCATGGGGGATGATGCGGCACTGCTGCAAATCGTCAGTTCGGCCAATATCGCCTGCGGAGGCCACGCGGGCGACGCGGATGTGATGGCCGCAACCATGGCACTGGCGCGCGACAACGGTGTGGGCATCGGCGCACATCCGGGTTTCATGGATCTGGCAGGGTTTGGCCGCAACCGCATGTCGGTGCCGCGGGGCACGCTGCAAAATCAAGTCCGCTATCAGGTGGCCGCCAGCGTTGGCATGGCGCGCAGCCTTGGTGCCAACGTGCGGCATTTGAAACTGCACGGCGCTTTGGCGAACATGGCGTCCGAAGATGAAAACCTGGCCCGTGATCTTTATGAGGCCGCGCTGAGCGTTGCCCCAGACCTGGTCGTGATGGTGCTGGCCGCCACCGCGCAACAGAACGCCGTGCAGGCCCTGGGGTGCAAATGGGCCGGCGAGATTTTTGCCGACCGCGCTTACAATGACGATGCAACGCTGGTGGATCGGTCCAAACCCGGTGCGGTAATCCATGACGCCGCGTTGGCCGGGTCGCGCATGGTCAAGATGGTGCAGGCAGGGGCGATCATCACGCACAGCGGAAAACAGATCCCGGCATCCATCGACACGATCTGCCTGCATGGCGACACGCCTGAAGCGGTCGATATCGCCACTGCCGTCAAAGCCGCCCTGCAAGAGGCAGGTATCGGGTTGAAAAAGTTCAAAGGACACAGCGGCTAGCATCATCTGCTGACCCGACAACTTAACCCGACACAGCGCCCCAATTAGGTGGCGCAGTTTTCGTTTCCGATATCGTTAAACGCTAAGAGGAAAAAGTGGTGAGCCCGTCGGGATCCGAACCCGAGACCTACTGATTAAAAGTCAGTTGCTCTACCAACTGAGCTACAGGCCCACTAGGCGGTTTACTAGAAAGCTGGCGCGGCAGGGTCAAGCCCTTAAAGTGGGAAATTATCGGCACATGCTGGATAAGTTGCAATGGTCGCGTTATATGCGCCAAATGTGCAGCGATCAGACCAACGGTTTGCCCTTCATGAAAATGCATGGGCTGGGAAACGATTTTGTCGTACTGGACGCGCGCGCGCGATCCCTGCCGATCACGCCTGCGCTGGCCCAAGCCGTTGGACACCGGCATTTAGGGGTCGGTTTCGACCAGCTTGCCGTTATTTCGAACGGTGCGGGCGACGCGCATCTGACATTTTACAACGCCGATGGTTCGTTGTCAGCGGCTTGCGGCAACGCAACCCGCTGCATCGCACGGTTTCTGATGAACGAAACTGGCAAGACCACCTTGCACCTGACCACCGACCGGGGCGATCTGACGGCGCAGGACATGGGCGATGGCCAGACCGCCGTGAACATGGGCCAACCGCAACTGGACTGGCAGGATATACCGCTGGCACAGGCGATGGACACGCTTGCCCTGCCCATTGACGGCACGCCCACGGCGACGGGCATGGGCAATCCGCACTGCACCTTTTTCGTCGAAGACGTGGCCGCGATTGATCTGGCGACCTTTGGTCCGACGATCGAGCATCATCCGCTATATCCTGAACGCACCAATGTGCAGATTGCGCAGATCATCGGCACCGATCACATTCGCATGCGGGTGTGGGAACGCGGTGTTGGGGTCACGCTGGCGTCGGGGTCCTCCAGTTGTGCCACGGCGGTCGCTGCGGCCCGCAGAGGGCTGACTGGGCGCAAGGTGCAGATTGACCTTGATGGCGGCAGTTTGCACATCGACTGGCGCGATGACGGCGTGTGGATGACGGGACCAACAGCGCATGTCTTCAGTGGCACGCTGACACCTGCATTTCTGGACAGCCTGACATGAGCGCACCGATTTTTTCGAATCACGGTTGCCGTCTGAATGCCTATGAGACCGAGGCGATGAAGGATCTGGCCGCGCAGGCCGGGCTGCAAGACGCGGTGATCGTCAATACCTGCGCCGTGACTGCCGAGGCGGTGCGCAAGGCGCGCCAAGACATCCGCCGTCTGCGCCGCGACAACCCCAACGCGCGGCTGATTGTGACCGGATGCGCCGCCCAGACCGAACCGGATACCTTTGCCAAGATGGCCGAGGTCGACGCCGTGATCGGCAACACCGAAAAGATGATGGGGGCCACATGGCAGGGGCTGGCGGCTGACTTTATCGGTGAAACCGAAGCGTTGCAGGTCGATGACATCATGTCAGTCACTGAAACGGCTGGCCATCTGATCGACGGTTTCGGTACCCGCAGCCGCGCCTATGTTCAGGTTCAGAACGGCTGCGATCACCGCTGTACCTTTTGCATCATCCCATTTGGCCGTGGCAATTCGCGGTCGGTGCCGGCGGGCGTCGTGGTCGAACAGATCAAGCGTCTGGTGGATAAGGGGTTCAACGAGGTTGTGCTGACCGGTG
>JBFGFW010000301.1:0-3753 GCA_041579395.1 Sulfitobacter sp. | reverse complement strand
TGGTCGCTGCCCGATGCGCATACCGATTTCATCATCGCCGTGGCGGCAGAGGAATACGGCCTGATCCTGGTGCTGGTGATCATCGCGCTTTATACCGGCGTGGTGGTGCGGTCGCTGGTGCGGCTGGTGCGCGAACGCGATCCGTTCATCCGGCTGGCGGGCACGGGCCTTGCCTGCATGTTCGGGGTGCAAGCGATGATCAACATGGGCGTGGCGGTGCGTTTGCTGCCCGCCAAGGGCATGACGCTGCCGTTTGTCAGCTACGGGGGGTCATCGGTGATTGCATCGGGCATCGCCGTGGGCATGTTGCTGGCGTTCACGCGCACCCGACCGCAAGGCCAGATTTCCGATCTGCTGGGCAGGGGCCGCGCACGGTGACCGCGCCGCTGCTGATCATCGCCGCAGGGGGCACCGGGGGGCACATGTTTCCCGCGCAGGCGCTTGCCGAAGCGATGCTGGCGCGGGGCTGGCGGGTGAAGCTTTCGACGGATGCCCGCGGCGCGCGCTATGCGGGCGGGTTTCCCGACGCAGTCGATGTGCAGCAGATCAGCAGCGCCACCTTTGCGCGTGGCGGCATTGCGGCCAAGGCAATGGTGCCATTCCGCATTTTCGGCGGCATCGTCGGGGCCGTGTTCAGCATGATGCGAGACGACCCAGCGGTGGTCATCGGATTTGGCGGCTATCCCAGCATTCCGGCCCTTGCGGCGGCGTGGGTGCTGCGCAAACCCCGGATGATCCATGAACAAAACGGTGTGCTTGGGCGGGTGAACACGTTTTTTGCCAAACGTGTGGACGCCGTGGCGTGCGGCACTTGGCCCACGACCTTGCCCGACGGGGTCAATGCCTATCACGTGGGCAACCCGGTGCGCGCGTCGATACTTGACCGTGCCGGGGCAGGCTATATCGTGCCGGGGGATTATCCGATGGAACTGCTGGTGATGGGCGGCAGCCAAGGCGCGCGCATCCTGAGCGAAGTCGTGCCGCCCGCCATTGCCAACCTGCCGATGAGAATGCTGCGCAATATTCGTGTCAGCCACCAGGCGCGCGACGAAGACGGCCAGCGGGTGGCTGATTTTTATGCCGAAAACGGCATAGACGCCGATGTGCAGCCGTTCTTTCAAGATGTGGCACGCCGGATGTCCGAAGCGCAGTTGGTGATCAGCCGCGCGGGGGCGTCCAGTATCGCCGATCTGTCGGTGATCGGTCGTCCGTCGATCCTGATCCCCTATGCGGCGGCGACGGGCGATCATCAGACTGCCAATGCGCGCGGGCTTGTGGGTGCAGGCGCGGCCATACTGGTGCCCGAAAACATGGCAGATCCCAACAGCCTGACCGCACAGATTGAAATGGTGCTGGCAAACCCTCAGGGGGCCTTGCAGATGTCGCAGGCCGCCCTGTCGATGGCCAAGCCGGACGCTGCACAAGAACTGGCCCATATGGTAGAGACCTTGGCCGAAAAAGGATCACAGACATGAACGCAGCGACCAAGCTTCCGACCGATGTCGGCCCCATCCATTTCGTCGGAATTGGCGGGATCGGCATGTCGGGCATTGCCGAAGTGCTGCTGAACCACGGCTACCGCGTTCAGGGGTCTGACCTGAAGGCCACCAAGATCACCGACCGTCTGGTCGAACTTGGGGCCAAGATCTTTGAAGGCCAGCGCGCCGAGAATATCGACGGGGCCGAGGTGATCGTGATCTCGTCGGCGATAAAACCGGGCAACGCCGAACTGGATGCCGCGCGCCTTGCCGGGTTGCCCATCGTGCGGCGCGCCGAAATGCTGGCCGAATTGATGCGGCTGAAATCAAACATCGCCGTGGCGGGAACCCATGGCAAGACCACAACGACCACGATGGTCGCCGAACTGCTGGTCAAGGGCGGCATTGATCCCACTGTCGTCAATGGCGGTATCATTCACGCCTACGGGTCAAACGCGCGCATGGGGCAGGGCGAATGGATGGTCGTCGAGGCGGACGAATCCGACGGTACGTTCAACCGTTTGCCCGCCACCATCGCCATTGTCACCAACATCGACCCCGAGCATATGGAACATTGGGGCGATTTCGACACGCTGCGCAAAGGGTTCCTGAACTTCGTGTCGAACATCCCGTTTTACGGGCTGGCCGTGTGCTGTACCGATCACCCCGAAGTGCAGGCGCTGGTCGGCAAGATCACTGACCGCCGGGTGCTGACCTATGGGTTCAATGCGCAGGCGGATGTGCGTGCGGTCGACCTGCATTATAAGGCGGGTGTGGCGCTTTTCGACATTATGCTGCAAAGCGAAGGGATCACGATCAAGGACTGTTCCTTGCCGATGCCGGGAGATCACAACGTCTCGAACGCGCTGGCGGCCGTCGCCGTGTCGCGCCACCTTGGCATGAAGGCCGAAGAAATTCGCGAGGCCCTTGCCGGATTTGGCGGCGTTAACCGCCGCTTTACCAAAGTGGGCGAAGTTGCCGGTGTGACAATCATTGACGACTATGGGCACCACCCGGTTGAAATCACCGCCGTACTCAAGGCCGCGCGCCAAGCGACCGAAGGGCGCGTGATTGCCGTGCATCAGCCGCACCGATACTCACGGTTAAGCCACCATTTTGAAGAATTCTGCGCCTGTTTCAACGACGCCGATGTGGTCGGCATTGCCGATGTCTACAGCGCAGGCGAAGACCCGATCCCGGGGGCCAGCCGCGATGATCTTGTGGCCGGGCTGATCCGCCACGGCCACCGCCACGCCAGCGCTGTCACCAGCGAACAGGATTTGGCGCGGCTGGTGTCGCAAGAAGCCGGGCCCGGCGATATGGTGGTCTGCCTTGGCGCGGGAACAATCAGCACTTGGGCCAACGGCCTGCCAACGGCCCTTGTGGCGCTGCAAAAGAAATCCGCCTGAATGGCGTGTCAGATACATAGGGGGCGCTTCAAATGACATTGCTTTGGCTCTGTATCCTTTGGGTGTTCTGCTCCGCCACGGTCGCCACGCTGCCAATGCGCATTCAATATTTTCCGGGCGCGATCTTGCTTTTCGTGGCCCCGTTTCTGGTGATCGCGATCGGTGTGCAGACAAGCTGGATCTACGCGCTGCTGGCGCTTGCTGCATTTGTGTCCATGTTCCGCAATCCCTTGCGCTATTTGCTGGCCAAGTTGCGCGGCCAAAACCCCGAGGTGCCAAGATGAGCCTTCCCTTCGTCCTTGCCTGCATTTGGGCCGTTGTCGCCAATGTACTTGCGATGACTCCCAGTTCTGACAATCATTGGCGCAATGCCTATATCCTGATTGCCGTGGGCATCCCGATTTTGGGGTTCGTCACCGCCGCGCACGGACCGTGGGCAGGAATGTTGGTGCTTGCGGCCGGCTGTTCGGTGCTGCGCTGGCCGGTGATCTACCTGATGCGCTGGTTGCGGCGCAGCACGTTTCAGGAACCCGCTGAATGACCCCGACACTTGCCCTGCTGATCGTGGTACTGGCGATCTGGATGCTGGCGGCCGCTTGGTGCGGCTATGGCAAACGGTTCCTGGGCTTTCTAATGGTGCTGCTGGTAGGGCTGTCGCTGAACAGCGGATGGCTGGTCTGGGGCTTGGGTGCGCGACTGTTTGAAAACCCGGTCATCATGGCGCAGAGTGCCGCTACCGGCTATGCGCTATGCGCATTCGGCGTGGGCTGGCTGGTGGGGCGCGTGGCGCGCGAATTGCAGGCGACGCGGGTCGATAAGCCCACCAGGGTTTGACGCCCCGCTTAAACAGCGCTAGGCCGCATTTC
>JBFGFW010000300.1:0-3755 GCA_041579395.1 Sulfitobacter sp. | reverse complement strand
CTTAATGTCTGAGTTCACCACGTACCAAGGTGCTTGCTTGATATCGGTATATGCAAACATATCGTCCTTCGCGCGGCTGTATTCCATCCACCGCTTTCGGCTTTCAAGGTCCATGGGGCTTAACTTCCAGCGTTTTGTTGGGTCCGTGATACGTTTCTGGAACCGCCGTTCCTGTTCTTCGTCGCTGACAGAAAACCAGTACTTGATGATCTGAATACCCGACCGAACGAGCATTCGCTCGAATTCAGGACAACTCCGCAGGAATTCCTGATATTCCTCATCGGTGCAAAACCCCATGACGCGCTCTACACCGGCACGGTTGTACCAAGATCGATCGAAAATGACCATTTCGCCGGCAGCGGGAAGATGGGACGCATACCTCTGAAAATACCACTGCGTCTTTTCCCGTTCGGTCGGTGCAGGTAACGCGACGACTTGCGCGATGCGAGGATTGAGAGGCTCTGTGATCCGCTTAATAGTGCCACCTTTGCCTGCCGCATCTCGCCCTTCAAATATCACAACGAGGCGGTGACCACTGGCTTTGATCCACTCCTGCATTTTCACCAGTTCGATCTGAAGCTTGGCCAGATCCTGTTCATACTTGGAGTTTGGAATCTTTTTCATTCAAGCCTCGCGCCTTTATAAACGCTCGCCGGGACCAGCGCCTATTTGGAATCTCTTTCGCTACAGTAGCACATTCCGTAGAGAGCAACGTCGATGTGAAAAATCATGTCTACTTTAGGCTCGGAGCCGACCTCGGCGGGCAACGAAACTCCAAAGTTCTGGCAGCTTGGAAACCGACACGTCCAGCCCAAAGGCGACATCCACGGACCCATCGATCGCCGCATTGAAAATTTCGCATTGCCGCCATTCGTGCACAGCGCAGCATTCTCAGGGGGGGCAATGACGGCAGTGCGGACAAAACCGATTATTGCTTCAAACTGGTTTTGACGTCGATGTAATAGGCCCCGTTTTTGCTAAACCGTTCAGATTGTGTAAGTGTCCCTCACAAGCCGCGCTGAAGCGTGGAAAAAATCAAGATCGCACTGGCGTTTAGCGGTAAGTCCTGTGGCCTGCCATTCTTTGCGCCTGCGCTCACAGTGGAGGGAGAAATGTTCACACGGATTATGGCACCGGTCGATCTGGCGCACATCGACTTATTGGGACGTGCACTCGATTGCGCGGCCGACCTCGCCAAACACTACGGTGTGCCGATTACGTACGTGGGAGTTACGTCGTCCGCCCCCAGCAATTTGGCGCATAACCCGGAAGAGTTCGACCAAAAGCTTGGCGCATTCGCCGAGGCTGAGGCTGTCAAGCACGGCGTCGAAACGTCCGCGCACACCGCGATCGCGCATGACCCGACGACCGATGTCGACGATGCGCTGATGCGCGCAATCGGTGAAACCGGCGCCGACCTCGTCGTAATGGCGAGCCATGTGCCGAACGTCATGGACTACATCTGGCCGTCCAACGGTGGAAAGCTGGCCGAGCATGCAAAGTGCTCGGTAATGGTTGTGCGCGCCTGACGCGCCGAACCATATTACGAAAATGACAAGGGAAGCCGAAACATGGCAGATAACACTGACATAGACGAAAACACGGGGATCCCTGCGCCAGAGGGCGCGTCCGATCTTATTGATACCGATTACGAGATCGGTCAGGACAATATCGAAACGCAGATCGGGCCCTTCGGCCTGGACATTCACAACCCGGTCTTTCTGATCTCAGGCCTTTCGGTGGTGGCCTTTGTGGTCTATGCGCTGCTGGCACCGCAGCAAGCGGCCGATTTCTTCGGCTGGCTCCGCCCGGCACTGACATCCACGTTTGACGGTTTCTTTCTGTCGGCGGCGAACATTTTCGTTCTGTTCTGCCTCTTTCTCATCGTGTCGCCCTACGGGGCGGTCCGTTTGGGCGGCGCCGACGCCACACCCGATTACGGCTATGCGGGCTGGTTCGCGATGCTCTTTGCCGCCGGTATGGGCATCGGGCTGATGTTCTTCGGCGTTCTGGAGCCGGCCTATTACTTCGGCACCCCGTGGGGGGACGAACCCTTGGGGGTGGTGCGCCCGTTCACCGAGGATGGCGCTCTTATCCCGGAAAACGTGGAAGCCGCCCGGCGCATGGCGCTGGCCGCGACCTCTTATCACTGGGCACTGCATCCTTGGGCGATCTATGCCGTTGTCGCTCTCGCGCTGGCACTGTTCAGCTATAACAAGGGCCTTCCGCTTTCGATCCGCTCTGCCTTTTACCCGATCCTGGGTGAACGTGTCTGGGGCTGGTGGGGCCACGTGATCGATATCACCGCGGTCTTTGCCACGCTCTTCGGTCTTGCGACGTCGCTGGGTCTGGGCGCTCAACAGGCCAACGCCGGTCTGGAGCATGTCTACGGCATTACCAGCAGCGTGACCGTTCAGGTCATCCTGATCATCGGCATCACCCTCATCGCGCTGGTCTCAGTCCTGCGGGGCCTCGATGGCGGGGTTAAGGTGTTGTCAGAGATCAACATGGTGCTGGCGATATTGCTCCTTCTCTTCGTGCTGTTCACCGCTGGGGCCGTTGGCATCGTTACCGACTTCGGCAAGACGCTTGTGGCCTACGCGCAGGAGGTGATCCCGCTTTCCAACCCCTTCGGTCGTGAAGACGACGGCTACCGTGAAGGCTGGACCGCGTTCTACTGGGCTTGGTGGATTTCCTGGTCGCCCTTCGTTGGCATGTTCATCGCCCGCGTTTCGCGTGGCCGAACTGTCCGCGAATTCATCACCTGCGTGCTGATCATCCCATCGTTGGTCTGCGTCTTCTGGATGGCTGTGTTTGGCGGAACCGCGATCAACGACATGATCGCGAATCTCGACGCCAGCGCGGTGAAGGCCAACGTGATTGACGCCTACGTACCGGAACTGTCGCTGTTTGCGATGCTCGAAAGCCTTCCGCTGGCCTCAATCACCTCGACCCTCGGTATCGTGCTCGTGATCGTGTTCTTCGTAACATCGTCTGACTCCGGCAGCCTCGTGATCGATACGATCACAGCTGGTGGCAAGGTCAATGCGCCAGTACCACAGCGTGTGTTCTGGTGTACCTTCGAAGGTCTGGTCGCCATCGCGCTTTTGATCGGCGGTGGCCTCGGATCGTTGCAGGCGATGGTCATCTCGACAGGCTTGCCCTTCACGGTCGTGCTGCTGTTGATGTGTTGGTGCATCCTCAAAGGCCTCATGCAAGAGCACAAGCATATCTGAACCGATAGAATTGAACGGGTGCGGCGACGCACCCGTTCTCATTCTTCCCAGCCACAAATCTGCGTTGCACGGAGCTTGCCAAGCGCTTGTCCGCATCTTCCGATGCACGCATAGCTGACGCGACATTGGCTGGAGTCCACTGCGGCCGGAACGAACGACTGCATTTCTGGCTGCTTTGCTGCGGAGCTTTAAAAATTGCCTGCGCGGTAGACGTTCTTTACCCGCAAAGCAACGATTCCAATCCGACGGCTTTGGGCTCGGAGCCCGAATTCGCGGCATTCGACATGAACGTCGCCAACCGAAGCGTGAATGTCTCGAGATCGACAGAGACAGCGAAAGATCAAGAGTTTGGCGTTTGCGGCGAACGGCAGGTCTCATCCGGCCCGAACCCGGTGGCGTGCTGCGTCGGCATCGGGAAGCACTGAGCCCACTTTTCCCTGCCGCTGCAAGATTGCGAAAGTCTGCTGTTGGGAAGAGTTGCGCGGGGTGCGATGGTTGTTTTACCGGCCAGTCTTACTG
>JBFGFW010000299.1:0-3778 GCA_041579395.1 Sulfitobacter sp. | reverse complement strand
CCAGAGTCCCCCGCCATCAGAGTACTTGCCAGCGTCCAAGCTCTTGATCTTGGCACTGCTTAGCTTGTGAAGACCCACCATCTCAATCCCCCCGTCAATCCCCCTCTATATATGGTATATCTTGAGACAAGATGGAACAGGAAAAAACAACGCATCTATATAATTCAGCTAGTTACATGGACGGTTGGCGCAAGGTGGTGCAACTTGGCACAACACTTCAATGCCCTCCGACCGCACCAATTTTGAAATTCTTACCGCACATTAGCTCACGCAAGTGTTGGCGTCAGCCTCCCCCCAAAACGTGGCGGCGGCTTTAGTTTCCCAACGCCTGCCGCAGGTCCGTCTTGAGGTCATCGATATCCTCGATCCCCACCGACAAACGCAGCAATCCTTCGGGGATGCCAGTGTGCGGCTCGATCGTGTGGCGGTGTTCGACAAGGCTCTCCACGCCACCGAGCGACGTGGCGCGGTGGAACAACTCCAACCGCCCTGCGACACGCAGGGCTGCGTCGGCACCACCCCGCACAACGCAGGACAACAGCGGCCCGAATCCGCCGCTCATCTGACGTGATGCGATGGCATGGCCGGGGTGGCTGGCCAATCCGGGGTAAAGCACGCTTTCAATCTGGGGATGTTGCAAAAGAAATTCCGCCAGGCCTTGCGCATTGCGTGACATTTCACGGATGCGCAGGGGCAGGGTGCGCATGCCGCGTACCAGCAACCAGGCCTCGAAGGGGCCGATCACTGAGCCTGCATCGTGGCGGTCGGCCTTGATGTCGGCCCAAATCGATGCATCCGGCGTGCGCGTGGCCAACACCCCGGCCAACACATCGGAATGCCCGTTGATCCCCTTGGTGGCGGAATGCATGACCAGATCGGCCCCCCGTGCCAACGGTTTTTGCAGCACGGGCGTCGCCGCCGTGCTATCGACCATCAACAATCCGCCTTGCGCATGGACGGCCTTTGCAGCAGCCTCGATATCCGTCACCCGCAGCCAGGGGTTCGACGGCGTCTCGATCAGCACCAGCGTTGGCTTGACCAACGCGCAGGCCCCCTCAAACGCACCGATATCCGAGGCGTCAGTCTCGTGGAGTTCAATATTGCGCCGGGCACAGAAATCACGCGCCCATTTCGTTGTCCCCCAATAGATCTGCGACTGCACCAGCACCCGCCCGCCATTGGGCACAGTACGAAACGCGGCTGCAATCGCCGCCATGCCAGACGGAAACAACAGCGTCTCAGCGGCACCTTCCAACTGCGCCAGAACGGTTTCGGCCACCCGCACGATGTCGCTTTGATCGCGCAGATAGATGTTGTCGGGCCGCAACGGCCGGTACTCTGCATCGCGCAAATAGGTCGTGGCCATTTGCAAGGGGGGCACCACACCACCGCTTTGCTTGTCTATCGCCCCGGCAGCCTGTGCGGCAATCGTGGCGGCGTTCAATCGGGATGTGTCGGACATGGGCTTACCGCTTCCTCAAAGATGGCTTGTTTTCAATCCGCTACACCTAATCCGCGCTTCGGGCAAAATACCAGATGCGAAATCGTACCTTGGGCCCCAAGCTTCATTTTGCCCAAAAACTCCCGCCGGAGGCATCCAAAGGCAGCGCCAGGCTCCGCCGCCGCCAATCCCGCACCCCCGATGCGCCTTGTCCTTTTTGCCCTCGCGGTCTATCCCGCGCGCAACGTCCCCAAGCCCTCACACAAAGGTGTCTTCATATGATCCCCCGCTATTCCCGCCCCGAGATGGTTGCAATCTGGTCTCCCGAAACCAAATTTCGCATCTGGTACGAGATCGAGGCGCACGCCTGCGAGGCGATGGCGAACCTGGGTGTGATCCCACGCGCCAATGCCGATGCGGTCTGGAAGGCCAAGGACGTGACCTTCGACGTGGCCCGCATAGACGAAATCGAAGCGGTGACCAAACATGACGTCATCGCCTTTCTTACGCATTTGGCCGAACATGTCGGCAGTGATGAAGCGCGGTTCGTTCATCAGGGCATGACGTCCTCCGATGTGCTCGACACCTGTTTCAACGTACAACTTGCCCGCGCCGCCGACATTTTGATCGCGGACACCCAAGGGTTGATGGCCGCGCTGAAACGGCGGGCGCTGGAACACAAAGACACAGTCCGTATCGGACGCAGCCATGGCATCCACGCCGAACCGACCACGATGGGGCTGACCTTTGCGCGATTCTACGCTGAAATGGACCGCAATCTGGCGCGCCTGCGCGTTGCACGCGACGAAATCGCCACCGGGGCCATTTCAGGCGCAGTTGGCACATTCGCCAACATTGATCCGCGCGTCGAAGAATATGTCTGCGAACAGCTGGGTCTGATCCCGGAACCGATCAGCACACAGGTCATCCCACGCGACCGCCATGCGGCGTTTTTTGCGGCCCTTGGCGTTGTCGGATCGTCGATCGAAAATATCTCGACCGAAATCCGCCACATGCAGCGCACCGAGGTTCTTGAGGCCGAGGAGTTCTTTTCCGCCGGTCAAAAAGGTTCGTCGGCGATGCCGCACAAGCGCAACCCGGTTCTGACGGAAAACCTGACGGGTCTGGCGCGTTTGGTGCGGATGGCCGTCATCCCCGCGATGGAGAACGTGGCGCTCTGGCATGAGCGCGACATCTCGCACAGCTCGGTCGAGCGCAACATCGGCCCGGATACGACGATCACTTTGGATTTCGCGCTCAGCCGGCTGACGGGCGTCATCGACAAGCTGGTGATCTATCCCGACAACATGCTGGCCAACATGAACAAATTTCGCGGCCTTGTGATGTCGCAGCGCGTTTTGCTGGCGCTGACCCAAGCCGGCGTCAGCCGCGAGGACAGCTATAAACTGGTGCAGCGCAACGCGATGAAGGTCTGGGAGGAGGGTAAGGATTTCAAGACCGAACTGCTGGCTGACAAGGATGTTCTGGCAGCCCTCAGCGCCGACGAGATCGAGGAAAAATTCGATCTGGGCTATCACACCAAGCATGTCGACACGATCTTTGCCCGGGTGTTCAAAGACTGATTTTCGGGCAGATAGACGCCGCTCAGCGGGTTTCTCGCTAATAGTCTTTGAAAAACATCAAAGCGCATGTACGCTGTTGATGCATCTCAAGGAGAAATACGATGAAACTTGGAACTGCGCTGTCGGCGCTGGCATTGGTCATCCTTCCGTCGCTTGGATTTGCCATGTGTGCGCCCGATCAGCATGCGATGTCTTGCGCTGAAGGCATGGTTTATGACGCGGCGACCTCTACCTGCGTGACAGAAACCACGTCCTGATCCTCAAGCGATCATCTTCAAGCGATCGTGATTGATCGTGCGCCCCGTGCCGCTTTACCTGCCGCGCGGGCGCACTATCATCTGTAAGGTAAAATCTTGCAGGAGATCCCGTCATGCGCATGTTCATTGCCTCGGCTTTCGCTCTTTGCCTTCCCATGGGCGTTCTCGCGGCCAGCGATGACCGTTCTCCCCCTCCCAAACCGGCGATAACCTGTGACGGGGGCCTGGTTTACGATTCAAAAACCAAGAAATGTATCGTCGCCAAAGACAACCGCCTGACGCCAGATGATCTGTACCGCGCCGTCCGGCAAATGGCCTATGCCGGAGAGTACGAGAACGCGCAGATCGTGCTGGCCGCGATGCCACAAGACGACGACCGCACGCTGACTTATCTGGGGTTCACCACGCGCAAGATGGGCGATGTGGCCGGGGGAATGGCATACTACACCCGTGCGTTGCAGGTTAATCCCGCCAATGTTCTGGCGCGGTCCTACATG
>JBFGFW010000298.1:0-3783 GCA_041579395.1 Sulfitobacter sp. | reverse complement strand
GCGGCAGTTCGCCCATATAGGGTTGTCCGGGCGCAAATCCGATGGTCAGCACACGCACGCGCGCAGCAGACAGCTCCTTGATCGCGGTATCGGGGTCCAGCCCCGCCAGTCCTGCGGCTTCTTCAAGCTGGGGGGCCATATCGGTGCCATAGACGGTGGGCACGTGCCACAGGGTCCGCCCCGACGGCAGTTCAGCGGTGTACCAGTCACGGGTGCCCAGCAGGTCGTTGATCCGTCCCGTTAGACTGTCGGGGCCATGCGCCACCAGATCCACCTGAAGGAAGGTCGAGACCAGCGATGTGCTGGTTTCGGACACTTCGGGCCAGTCTGCAGCATCTACCGCAGCGCGCAACGACAAGGCGGCACGGTTGGCGGGCTCCGACATCGTATCGGCAAAGCTGACAAGGATCCCCGAGAGGCCGACCGTCTGTATCTTGGGGAAATCGGTCATGAGGGTACCTGACGCAGGTTATCGGGCAGCCACGTAGCCAACCCCGGGAAAAAGATCAACACGAATACCATGATCACCATGATCGCGAACATCGGCAGCGCGGCTTTGGTGATATAGCCCATCTCGTGATCGGTCATGCCCTGCAGAACGAACAGATTGAACCCGATGGGCGGCGTGATCTGCGCCATCTCGACCACGACCACCACGAAGATGCCGAACCAGATCAGATCGATACCGGCACCGCGCACCATGGGTTCGACCACGGCCATGGTCAGCACCACGGATGAGATCCCGTCCAGAAACATCCCCAGCACGATGTAGAAGACCAAAAGCGCCATCAATAGTTGAAAACGCGACAATTCCATTGTGGCGATACCGTCGGCCAATGCGCGCGGCAGACCGGTGAATCCCATCGACAGCTTGAGAAACGCGGCACCCGCCAGGATCAGTGCGATCATCGCCGACGTGCGCATCGCGCCCATCAGGCTTTGCTGAAAGCTGTCCCAGTTCAGCGAGCCCTGCATTAGCGCCAGCAGCAGCGCGCCGATCACGCCAATGGCTGCGGCCTCGGTTGCGGTGGCAAAACCCAGATACATCGACCCGATTACAACGCTAATCAGCGCAAACACTGGCAACAAGAAGCGCGAATTGCGCAGCTTGTCGGCAAAGCTCATGTCGGTCTCGACATTTGGATTCCAGTCCTTTGACGTCACGGACACGAACGCCACATAGGCCATGAACATCACCGCCAGAAACAGCCCCGGCAGCACGCCCGCGAAGAACAGCTTGGTTATGCTCTCGTTTACCGTCACGCCATAGACGATCAACGCCAGCGATGGCGGGATCATCAGGCCAAGGGTCGCGGCACCCGCCAGCGTGCCGATGATCATCTTTTCGGGGTAGTTCCGCGCCCGCAATTCGGGAATCGACATCTTGCCCACGGTGGTCAGCGTCGCCGCCGATGACCCGGACACGGCGGCGAACACTGTACAGCCGACGATGTTGGTGTGCACCAGCCCGCCGGGCAGCTTGGCCAGCCAGGGCGACAGGCCTTTGAACATATCTTCGGACAGGCGGGTGCGAAACAGGATCTCGCCCATCCAGATGAACAGCGGCAAGGCGGTCAGGGTCCATGAACTGGAGGACGCCCAGATCGTGGTGATCATCGCGTCACCGACGGGGCGGGTGGTAAACAGCTCCATCCCGACCCAGGCCACGCCCATCAGCGCAAGGCCGACCCAGACGCCGGTGCCCAGAAGGAAAAATAGCACCATCAGGAAAAGAACGATTGCGTAAAGTTCAGTCATCGCATCATTCCCCAAAACTTTGATCGACAAGATCGCGGGTCAGGCGGTGTTCGCCTTTCATAATCAGATGCAGCAGATGATCCGTCAGGGCGATGGCCAGAATGCCGCCGCCGATCACCATCACCGATTGCGGAATCCACAGGGGTGACGCGTCTTGCGCCTGACTGACCTCGTTGAATTTCCACGACCAGTAGACAAACCAATAGGCGTAATAGGTGAAGTACCACGCAATCGCGGCCCCCAGCCCAAAGCACCAGATCTCCAACAACCGTTTCGGCCCTTTGGGCAAGGCGTTCAGCAGGATCGACACGCGGATGTGCGCGCCCCGGTTCAAAGCGTTAGCAAAGGCCAGAAAGCTGGCACCCGCCATGGCGTAGCCGGCATAGCTTGCGGCACCGGGAAACACCTCTCCGGTCCAGCGGGCCACCATTTGGACAACGATCAGCATAAGGATCGCCACAAGGCAAACAGCAGCCAATGCACCCGACGCCAGATAGATGAAATCAAGCAGTTTACGCAGATACTTCACGGGGGCTCTCCGGTCGTCATATCAGGAAGGTGGCGGCCCCGGTCGAAGGAGCCGCCCATGCGACGCTTACTGCATCGCCTTAAAGCCATCGACGATGGCCTTGCCGTCATCACCGGCCGCTTCCAGCCATTCGGCTGTCATCGTTTCGCCCACGGCGCGCAGGCCGGACATCAGTTCTTCGCTGGCGGGTTCAACTTTCATGCCGCCTTCGCGCAACCCGTCATAAGTGAACTGGGTATAGTCTTTGGACGCTTGCAACCCGCGGGCCTCGGCTTCGGACGCGCAGGTGGTGATCACCGCTTTGTTGGCGTCTGACACATCGGCCCAGACATCGTTGTTCACCATGATATAGTTGCGCGGCAACCAGGCATCGACCTCGTAGAAGTTTGTCAGGCTTTCCCAGACCTTCTGGTCATAGCCGGTTGCACCGGACGAAATCATCGATTCCGCCACGCCGGTTGCAAAGGCCTGACTAAGCTCGGCGGCTTCGATGGTGACGGGCAGCATGCCGGTCAGTTCGGCCAGTCGGCTGGTGGCGTTGTTGTAGGACCGGAACTTGACCCCCTTCATGTCCTCGACGCTGTTGACGTCCTTTTTGAAATACAGCCCCTGTGGCGGCCATGGGACGTTGTACAGCAATGTCAGGTTTTGCTCTGCCAGCAGCCCTTCGATTTTGGGTTTGGCGGCTTTCCACAGCTTGTCGGAATCTTCGAACGACGGTGCCAGAAACGGGATCGAATCAAAGCCGAACAAGACGTTCTCGTTTTGATGGCCCGACAGAAGACGTTCGCCAAGCTGGACCTGGCCGGTCTGGATCGCGCGCTTGATGTCTGCGCCCGCAATCAGCGACCCGCCGGGGTGGACGGTGATCTCGATCTCGCCGCCGGTGCCGTCGGTCACGCATTTGGCAAATTCCATGCCGTTGACGGAATGGAAGTTGGATGCGGAATAGGCCATCGGCATATCCCATTTCTCTGCCGCGAACGCGGGCAGGGTGCCGGTCAGGACGATTGCCGCAGCGGCAACGCCCGTCATCAGTTTTGGTGTCAGTTTCATTGGTCTCTCCTTGTTGAATTTCTTGGGTTCGTGGGTCTAGTTGCCCTTGCCGAACCGTTCTGGGTGATAGGGTCGCATATCGGTGTTGCTGGGGTGACCCATGATCATCCCGGCAATCAGACGGCCGGTTTTTGGCCCGCCGGTCAGCCCGATATGGTGATGCCCGAAGGCGGTGAAAACCCGGCTTGTACCAATCTGCCCGATCAGGGGCAGACTGTCGGAGGGGGCGGGCCTGTGCCCCAGCCATTCGATTTCCGTCGCGGCCTGCAGGTTGGGAAACGCCGATTTCGCGTGTCTGCGCAGCAATGCAAGCGGGGCCTTTGACGGGCCAGCATCTAGCCCGCCAAACTCAAGTACGCCCGCACAGCGCACGCCCTGCGCCATCGGCGTCGCCACAAATTTACCGCTTGAGATCATGACCGGCCGCGATGGCCCGCCGG
>JBFGFW010000297.1:0-3784 GCA_041579395.1 Sulfitobacter sp. | reverse complement strand
GAAGGTCGCAGGTTCGAGTCCTGCTAGCCCGACCAACCGACATACAAAAAACGCCCGTGCCCGGATGGGTGCGGGTGTTTGCATTTGAAAGGTGCGGCCATGGGCGGTGTGATTCCCAATCAGCAAATCAACGCGATGATCGGCACTGGCCAGATCATTGGCACGCCCGCCATCGATCCCGCACAGATCCAACCCGCCAGTCTGGACATGCGCCTTGGCACTGTCGCCTACCGGGTGCGCGCATCGTTCCTGGCCGGTCACGGGGCCAAGGTCGCCGACCGACTCGGCGAGTTCGAGATGCACCGTGTCGATCTGACCGCCGGTGCCGTGCTGGAAAAGGGCTGCGTCTACGTGGTGCCCCTGATGGAAGTGCTGGCCCTGCCCGCTGACATCTCGGCCGTGGCCAACGCCAAAAGCTCGACCGGACGGCTGGACCTGCTGACCCGCACGATCACAGATGGCGGCACCGAATTCGACCGGGTCGCGCCGGGGTATCATGGCCCGCTTTATGCCGAAATCTGCCCGCGCTCGTTTTCGGTGCTGGTGCGGCCGGGCATGCGCCTGAACCAGATCCGGTTTTCCACTGGCAACGCAACGCTGGACGACGATGCCCTGCGCACCCTGCACGCGCGATCGCCGCTTGTGGACGGTCAGGCCGTGATTGACGATGGCTTGGGCTTCTCCGTCGATCTGCGGCTGCCGGACACCACGCTGGTCGGCTACCGTGCCAAACCTCACACCGGCGTCATCGATCTGGACAAGATTGGCCATTATGCCCCGGCCGACTATTGGGAAGAAGTGCACAGCGACAACGGTCAGATTATTCTCGATCCGGGCGCGTTTTATATCCTCGTCAGCCGCGAGGCCGTGACCATCCCCCCCGAATACGCCGCTGAAATGGCCCCATATCTGGCAATGGTCGGAGAATTCAGGGTGCACTACGCGGGATTCTTCGACCCCGGCTTCGGCCACGCTGCCGTGGGTGGGGCCGGGTCACGCGGTGTGCTCGAAGTACGCTGCCACGAGGCCCCTTTCGTGCTGGAACACGGTCAGGTCGTAGGCCGCCTGGTCTATGAGAAAATGGCAGACGTTCCTACGCAGCTATATGGTGCCGGGATCGCCTCGAACTATCAGGGACAAGGGCTCAAACTCAGCAAGCATTTCCGCGCCCCGACCTAGGTCTGGCCCACTCTTCTCTGGCTAAGAAATATCCCGGGGGGGCCGTCAGGGCGGGGGCAGCGCCCCCTCGAACCCTCAAAACCTGTTCAAACGCCGCAAGTTCTTCAGCGCATCGCGCGCCTGCTTGCCCTGATCACGCCCGGCACGGTCACGGCGGGCGTTTTCTTCGGGCGACACGTCAACGGCATTTCCATAATCGTCAATTCCGCCCTGCGGCACGTTTTGCCTGCGCTTGCCGATCTTCGAGGCCTGATTGAATCCCACGTCGACGCCTTTGGTGATCAACCGGCGCATGACCTGGCGGATGACCATATTTATAATCTGATTCATTACGCGTCCTCATCTACTCTCGATTGTGCTGCTTTAGGGCAATATAGCACGTAATGCGGCGATTTTCAGACCCCGCCATGATTAATCCTCGAAAAGCTCGCTTTGCCCTTCGGTCGCGTCCGGTTCATCCTCATCGCCGCCCAGTAGCGGCATCGCACCAAAGGCGGGCCGACTTTCCAGCAGCCCTGCCGACCGCAATTCCTTCAGACCCGGCAAATCACGAGGGCTCTCAAGTCCGAAATGCGCCAAAAAGCCTTGGGTGACCACAAAGGTCACGGGCCGGCCCGGTGTCATCTTGCGGCGGCCAAAGCGGATCCAATCTAGTTCCAGCAGCTGGTCCAGCGTGCCCCGCGACACCGACACGCCGCGGATTTCCTCGATTTCGGCGCGGGTGGCAGGCTGGTGATAGGCAACAATCGCCAGCGTTTCGATCGCCGCCCGCGAGAGTTTGCGGACCTCGACAGTTTCCTTCTGCATCAGATAGCCCAGGTCCGCCGCCGTGCGCATGGCATAGGCATCGCCGACGCGGCTGACCTGCACGCCGCGCCCGTCATAGCGTTTGCGCAGATGAACCATCGCTTCGGCCACGTCACAGCCATGCGGCAACCGCCCCTCGATCTCGCGCAGGGTGATGGGGTCGGATGTGGCGAACAGGATCGCTTCCAGCATGCGTTCCTGCTCCGCCATGGGGGGAGCTTCAAAAAGGCTTTCTTCTTTGTCTTCAGATGGTTCAGTCACGTCTTTCATCTTTCTTGCGCAGCTGGATCGGGGCAAACATCTGGGTTTGACGGATTTCAAGCTGCCCCTCTTTCACCAGTTCAAGCGAGGCGGCAAAAGTCGACGCAGTCGCCGACCGGCGGCGCTGCGGGTCCATGTCCCAGCCGTCGGGCAGATAGCTGGTCAGGTCCGACCATTCACCGGAAAACCCGATCAATCCGCGCATCCGGTCCAACGCCTGCTCCATCGTAAAGACCTTTTCACGGTCCATCACGAAGGGCCTGAAATCATCGCGGGTGCGGATCCGCGCATAACCCTGCATCAGGTCCAACAGGGTCGCGGTATAGGTGATGCGCCGGGTGCGCTGCACCTCGTGGGTCTGGCCGCGCGCAAAGAAATCGCGCCCCAATTGATCGCGCGCCATCAGACGGGCCGCAGCATCGCGCATCGCTTGCAATCGCTCCAGTTGAAATGCCAGATGGGCGGCCAGTTCCTCGCCTGATGGCCCGTCTTCGCTGGGGTCAGGGGGCAGCAGCAGCCGCGATTTCAGAAACGCCAGCCACGCCGCCATCACAAGATAATCCGCGGCAAGTTCAAGCCGCAGCGCCTTGGCCTTTTCAACAAACACCAGATATTGCCGCGCCAGTTGTAGCACCGAAATCCTGCGGAGATCGACTTTCTGCGTCCGGCTTAGGGTCAGCAGCAGGTCCAGCGGCCCTTCGAAGCCGTCGACATCCACGATCAGTGCTTCGGCGGCCAATCTGTCGGCGACCGATGTCTGGTCTTCCTCGAACCGAGTGTCAGCCATGCAAATCCCCGCCCACAAGCGCGGTCAGCTTTGCAGTCAGGGCGGAAATGTCAATATCATCAGGGGTCCGGCGGGCCGCAATCGCGCGTTCGGCACGGATCTGGGCCGCGTCGGTCATGGCACCTGCGGCATCGGCAACCCGCGCGCGGTCCGCCAGCGTGGCGTTGCAGTACAAGATCACATCACACCCCGCCACCAGCGCATCCCTTGCGATTTGATCGACCGGCCCTGACAGCGCCTTCATCGAGATGTCATCGGTCATGATCAGGTTCTGAAACCCGATCTCGTCGCGGATCAGTTGCATGATCACCGGCGACAGTGTCGCGGGACGCGGATCAATGGCATCGTAAACCAGATGCGCCGTCATCCCCATCGGCAGGTCGTTCAACGCCTTGAACGGGGCGAAATCATGGGTGTCCAACGCGGCACGCGGCGCATCAACCTGCGGCAAGTCAAAATGACTATCCATCGTGGCGCGCCCATGTCCGGGCATATGTTTGACCACGGGCAAGACGCCCCCCGCCAACATGCCGTCAGCCGCCGCACGGCCCAAAGCCGCCACCGCCTCGGGCGTCGTGCCGTAACAGCGGTTGCGCAGAAATGCGTGGGTTTGCGCCCCGGCGACATCGACCATCGGCGCGCAATTGCTGTCGATGCCCACGCGGTGAAGCTCGTCCGCGATCAGTCGAAAGCGCAGATACATTGCCTCTGCCGCGTTGGGGCCTGCCGCCTGCACGAAGTCCAGCGGTG
>JBFGFW010000296.1:0-3786 GCA_041579395.1 Sulfitobacter sp. | reverse complement strand
TGGTGGTCGCGATTGCCGTGGTGATGCAGTACATGGCCAGCGGATTTTCCTGGGCGGACAAGCGCCAGCGGTATCCGTACCACGGAATCATCGGGGCAGGGGTGCTGTGCGCGGGTCTAACCGGCATCGGATCGTGGTTTTTCGGGGCTCCGTTCCTGACGTCGGCATTCGGCTATTTCCGCATCCCCCCGCTGGAGGAATTCGAGTTGGCAACCGCCATGGGCTTTGATCTGGGCGTGTTCCTGGCCGTCGTCGGTGCCGTGATGCTGTCGCTGGAGAGCTTCTCGAGGCTGGGGCGCCGCGCGGGGATCGAGCAAAGCGATTACGCCATGGATATTGATCCATCACGCGACCAGACCGCCCTTGGAAAGGACAGCTGAGATGGAGTTTTTAGTCGCCTCTGCCATCGGCGCGCTGACGGCTGCTGGTATCTATCTGGTACTGCGGCTGCGCACCTTTCCGGTGATCATCGGGACCTCTCTGCTAAGCTATGCGGTCAATGTGTTCCTGTTCGCCTCGGGCCGCCTGGCGCTGAATGCACCGCCGGTGCTGCGTGACGGCGTCACTGTCTATGCCGATCCCCTGCCACAGGCGCTGGTGCTGACGGCGATCGTGATCTCATTCGGGATGACGGCCGTTGTTGTGATGATCGCCCTTGGGTCGTACCTAAGCGCGGATGACGACATGGTGAATGAACCCGAACTGCTGGCCGGGGCGCGAAACGCCGCCCCCGCGCCGCGCGGCGGAGGCACGCCATGACCCATTGGCTTGTTCTGCCCATCGTGTTGCCCGCCATGCTGGCCGCGTTGCTGGTGCTGGCCGCGCGCTATCATCTGCTGTTGCAACGGGTGCTGTCGCTTGCGGGCACGGTGGCGTTGCTGGCCATCGGCATTGGCCTGTTCTGGCAAGCGTCCGACGGCACGGTCAGCCTGTATCAACTGGGCGATTGGGCCGCGCCTTTTGGCATCGTGCTGGTGGCCGACCGTCTGTCGACGCTGATGGTGCTGATCACTACGGTGCTGGCACCCTTGGTGCTGCTTTACGCCATCGGGTCGGGCTGGGACTATCGCGGGCGGCATTTCCATCCGCTGTTCCAGTTTCAGTTGATGGGCATCCTGGGGGCCTTTCTGACCGGCGATGCGTTCAACCTGTTCGTGTTCTTCGAAGTGTTGCTGATCGCCTCCTACGGGTTGATGATCCACGCAGGCGGTCAGCGACGGCTGCGCGCGGGTACGCAATATGTGCTGTATAATCTGCTGGGATCGACCCTGTTCCTGTTCGCGCTTGGGCCGCTTTACGCTCAGACCGGGACGCTGAACATGGCAGATCTAGCCGTGCGCATTGCCACGCTTGACGCGGGCAACAGTGCCGGGATCAGGGTCGCCGCCGTGCTGCTGCTGATGGTGTTCGCCGTCAAGGCCGCCATCCTGCCGCTGCATTTCTGGCTGCCCGCCAGCTATGCCGAGGCACCGGCCCCGGTGGCGGCACTGTTTGCAATCATGACCAAGGTCGGGGCCTATTGCATCATTCGCTTTTACACGCTGGTGTTTCCGCCGGATCTGGAACTGACCCAAGGGCTGTTTGACACCTGGCTGATGCCCACGGCGCTGTTGACGCTGGCGCTTGGCATGCTGGGGGTGCTGGGGGCACGCCGGATTGACCGGATGGTGGCGTTTTCGGTGATCGGATCGATGGGCATGCTGTTGGCATCGGTGTCCGTGTTCAACGAGACGGGCATCACCGCAGCGCTGTACTATGCTATTCATTCAACCTTTGCAGCAGGCGTTCTGTTTTTGCTGGTCGATGTGATAAGATCGCGCCGTGGTCTGGCTGGAGTGACCTTTGGCGCAGCCCCTGCCATGCGGGGCGGGGCCTTGGTGGCAGGCATGTTTTTTGTCGCCGCGATTGGGATGACGGGGCTGCCGCCACTGTCGGGATTCGTGGGAAAGCTGCTGATTTTGGACGCGGTGCGCGGGTCTGACCTGATGTGGTGGATATGGGGAACGATCCTGACAGGATCGCTGGTGGCAATTGTCGGTTTTGCGCGCGCGGGCAGCGTGGTGTTCTGGAAATCGCACCAGCCGCTTCCCTTGCCCATTCTGGATGCCGCAGCCCCTGAAGAGGCGATAGAGACCCCTTCGGCACTGCCCATGGTGGCGGTTGGCGGGATGCTGGCGGTGATGGTGGCGCTGACGGTTGCCGCAGGCCCCGTGACCCGGGTACTGGCGGCGACATCTGCGCAGTTGTTCAACCCCGGCCCCTACATCACCGTGGTCTTGACGACGCCCGGAAAGGTCATCGCGGACGATTACGACAAGGGCCACGGGGAAACTGACCTGAAGCACGACAACTCCGATGCGCCCGGGCTTGACGCCCCTGCCGATGGCCATGCACCAGCGAAAAAGGATCCCTGACATGCTTTCGCGTCTGCTTCCCCACCCGCTGCTCACGGCTTTGCTGGCGATCGTCTGGTGCCTGCTGGTCAACGAAATCAAGCTGGGCACGGTGGTGTTTGGTGTTATTCTCGGGCTGCTGATCCCGATTGCGACGGCCGCGTATTGGCCTGACCGCCCGCCAGTCGGTCGGCCGTGGAAAATGCTGAGCTATATGGTGTTGGTGGTCTGGGATATTCTGGTTGCCAACGTCATTGTGGCGATGAAGGTGCTGTTCAAAAGCAACGCCAAAATGCAGCCCCAGTGGGTCGTGGTTCCGCTGGAACTGCGCACCCCCGAAGCGATCACTATGTTGGCGGGCACGATCACGCTGACGCCGGGCACCGTGTCGGCGGACCTGTCGATGGACGGCAAGGCTTTGCTGGTACATGCGCTGGATGCGGAAGACGCCGACGCCGTACGCGACGATATCAAGCAGCGCTACGAGCGCCGACTGAAGGAGATTTTCGAATGATCCTGATCGCCTTGGACATTACCCTTATCGCGGTCGCCCTGTCGCAACTGCTGGCGATGCTGCGGCTGGTGCTGGGGCCAAGGACCGGAGACCGTATTCTGGCGCTGGATACCATGGTAATCAACGCCATCGCGCTGATCATTCTGGTTGGCATGCGCCAAGGCACCCAGGTCTATTTCGAAAGCGCGATGATCATCGCGATGTTGGGGTTCGTGTCGACCGTTGCAATTGCGCGGTTTGTATTGCGGGGTGATATCATTGAGTAATCTGTCCATGGCCGCAGAAATTGTCGTCTCAACCTTGCTGATTGTCGGTGCGTTTTTCATGCTTGTCGGTGCGATCGGCCTGATAAAATTGAACAACTCCATGTCCCGGATGCATGCACCGACCAAATCGTCCACCCTTGGAATAGGGGCGATGCTGCTGGCGTCGATCATCTATTCCTTCGGTTCCGACAATCCCTCGCTCCACGAGGTGTTGGTCATGGCATTCTTGTTCGTCAGTACGCCCATTTCGGCCATCTTCATCGCCAAAGTGAACCTGCACCGGTTGCGCGGCAGCAAAGACCTTCCGCCGCCGCCCGACACGCATGTCTGGGGCACTTATTCGGAAAAATGAAGCTGGTCGCCGGGGGCTGTGTGCAGATACCGCTCGGACGGTGACAAGGCAGCACCGAAGCCCGTCCAATAAAATTTCGCAAAACCGGACGAACTGGCCAAAACCCTGCTTGACGGGGGCAGGGCCACCCCCTATGACCTCCGAACGCTTTGAAGTTTACGACAAAGCGTGCAGTGGGCGGTTGTAGCTCAGTTGGTTAGAGTACCGGCCTGTCACGCCGGGGGTCGCGGGTTCGAGCCCCGTCAACCGCGCCACCGCTGC
>JBFGFW010000295.1:0-3793 GCA_041579395.1 Sulfitobacter sp. | reverse complement strand
AGCGTGTATTTGAACGACTTTTGATTACGGTCTGCGGAGATCGTGCTGCTCGCATAGGTGGCATCTGCCAAGGCGTTCAATCCACGCTGTCCAACCCCTGCGGCGGCGGCTTCCTGGGCGAAGGCGGCCTTCCACGCGTTGAAACCGCTGCCGCTGTTGCCACATGGCGCGGCCAGCGCCGGAGAGGACGCTCCTGCGATCAGGAGGCTACCGGCAAGGAATTTGATGAGAAAGCGCATATGACACCTCGGGCTGAGCAAAAGATTCGGTGAAGGTAGTCAATCGGTACAGCATTGCAAAGCGAATCCGGCGGCGAAAACGGCAAAGGGCACCCAAAAATGGGTGCCCCTATGTCTTGTGATATAGTCGGCGGAGGTCGCCGGCGTTTGATCAGCAGGAATAGTACATGCCGAATTCGACCGGATGAGGTGTGTGCTCGTATTTGTGCACTTCTTCCATCTTCAGCTCGATGTAGCCTTCGATCTGGTCTTTGGTGAACACGTCACCGGCCAGCAGATAGTCCATGTCGCCCTGCAATTCTTCCAGTGCTTCGCGCAGAGAGCCGCAGACCGTTGGGATATCGGCCAGTTCTTCGGCGGGCAGATCATAGAGGTTCTTGTCCATCGCTTCGCCCGGATCGATCTTGTTCTTGATGCCGTCGAGGCCTGCCATCAGCAGGGCAGCGAACGCCAGATAGGGGTTGGCGGCGGGATCGGGGAAGCGTGCCTCGACGCGCTTTGCCTTGGGGCTTTCCGTCCATGGGATCCGAACGCAGCCAGACCGATTGCGCGCGGAATAGGCGCGCAGAACGGGCGCTTCAAAGCCGGGGATCAGGCGTTTGTAGCTGTTGGTCGATGGATTGGTAAACGCGTTGAGAGATTTGGCGTGGCCCAGAATGCCGCCGATGAACCACAGCGCTTCCTGAGACAGATCGGCGTATTTGTCGCCAGCAAACAACGGCTTGCCGTCTTTCCAGATCGACATGTTGACGTGCATGCCCGACCCGTTGTCGCCATAGATCGGCTTGGGCATGAAAGTGGCCGACTTGCCATATGCATGTGCCACGTTGTGGATCACGTACTTGTACTTCTGCAGTTCGTCCGCCTGCTTGGTCAAGGTGCCGAAAATCAAACCCAGTTCGTGCTGGCACGACGCCACTTCGTGGTGGTGTTTGTCGACCTTCATGCCAAGGCGCTTCATCGTCGACAGCATCTCGGCGCGCAGGTCTTGTGCTTCGTCCGTTGGGTTGACGGGGAAATAGCCGCCCTTCAGGCCGGGGCGATGGCCCATGTTGCCCATCTCGTAGTCAGTATCGGTGTTCCATGACGCGTCGGACGCATCAACTTCGTACGATACCTTGTTGATCGTGTTCGAGTATTTGACGTTGTCGAACAGGAAGAACTCGGCCTCTGGCCCGAAATAGGACACGTCGCCAATGCCCGATGACTTCAGATAGGCTTCGGCCTTTTCGGCAGTGCCACGGGGGTCACGCTCGTAGGATTCGCCGGTGTCGGGTTCCACGATCGAGCAGTGCACGCAGATCGTCTTTTCGGCGTAGAAAGGATCTACATAGGCGCTGTCGGTGTCCAGCATCAGCTTCATGTCGGACGCTTCAATGCTTTTCCAACCGGCGATCGAAGAGCCGTCGAACATGAAGCCTTCTTCGATGAAGTCTTCGTCGACGAGATCAGAAACAACCGTCACGTGCTGCAATTTTCCGCGCGTGTCGGTGAAACGTACATCGACGTATTCGATGTCTTCATCCTTGATCTTTTTCAGGAATTCCTTGGTGCTCATTGGCGCTGTCCTTTTCTTGAAGCTCTGAATGCGTTAAAGCGCGTCTGAACCGGTTTCGCCGGTGCGGATGCGGATTGTCTGTTCGACGGCGCTGACAAAAATCTTGCCATCGCCAATTTTTTCGGTTTTCGCGGCGTTCACGATTGCCTCGATGGCCGCGTCGACCTGATCGTCATCCAGGACGATCTCAATCTTGACCTTCGGCAGAAAGTCGACGACATATTCCGCGCCCCGGTACAGTTCGGTATGGCCCTTTTGCCGGCCGAAACCCTTGACCTCGATCACGCTCAGGCCCTGAACGCCGACCTCCTGAAGAGCCTCTTTCACTTCATCAAGCTTGAACGGTTTGATCACAGCTTCAATCTTTTTCATCCGAGGCCTCCCTGGCAGATCGCGAATTTCGGTCATTGTGCATCAGCGTCATTTCACCGCGCTTCGTGACGGTCTAGCAAGGCTTTAGGAGAGTCCATTGTTGCCGTTCAGTATTCCAGAGAAACGCCTTAAAAAGATGCGGTGTGGTTAAAATGTGGGCGAAACTGAAACCGGTGTTTGGGGGTAGCCGTTGGTTCTTTTGATCCGCCCGCTATGATTTGGGAAAAGTGCTTTTTAGCAGGGGTATAGATTTATGAAACCGATTCTGATCACCCGCAACACCCTTGATCTGGACCAACTGCGCAAGAGCCAGGGGCATAAATATGATCATGGGCACGCCCTGATCCTGAGCGGGGGCAGCGGGCGCACCGGGGCCGCACGTCTGGCGGCACGGGCGGCATTGCGCTGCGGGGCCGGAGCTGTGACGTTGGGCGTGCCGCCTGCCGCCCAGCTTGAGGTCGCCACCCAGATCACCGCCATTATGCAGCAGCGGATTGCCGGGCCAGGCGATTTGCGCGCCGTGTTGGCGGATGATCGTTTTACCGCAGTCTGCATCGGGCCGGGGTTGGGGCTGCAACAGCAGCACCGCGATCTGATCGAGGTGGTTCTTCAAAGCGGCAAACCGTCCTTGGTGGACGCCGACGCGCTGACTCTGATCGCGCAGGACACCGCATTGGCAGCACGACTTGGCGCGCAGTGCGTTCTGACCCCGCATGCCGGAGAATTTGCGCGCCTTTTCAATGATCTTTCAGGCGATGATGATGTGAAAAAAGAAGCTGCATGCAGTGTCGCCGCAGGCCGCGTCGGTGCGACACTGCTTTACAAAGGGGCCACCACAGTCGTCGCGGACCCAATGGGCGCAGTTGCCATTCACCATGCAGAAGCGGACCGCGCGGTCCCTTGGCTGGCGACGGCGGGGGCGGGGGATGTTCTGGCTGGAATGATCACCGGATTGATGGCGCGCGGGATCGCGCCGTTCGAGGCTGCCCAATGGGCGACCTGGCTGCATGTCGAAGCGGCGCGCACCGTCGGACCCGGCCTGATTGCCGAGGATCTGACGGAAGCGCTGCCATCGGTCTTTGGTGAGCTTGGCCTTTAGGCTGCGTGCAGGGCGGCACCGCGTGCCCGGCTTGCATCCGCCGTGCCCAGTTCCAGCCCGCCAGCGTACAGAATGTGTGGTGCTTCACAAAATATCTGGATCAGGACCTGCTTCTGCTCCCCTTGATCGATGATGAATTCGCCATCTATCAAGGCGCGTGCTGCCACCAGCGCACGTTCCGAACTGAACATCGCCCGCGCGCGCCAATCACGCACCAGTATCATCTGATCGGCCGCCAAAAGCGTATCCGCCTCGGGGCGCGTATGCCCCAGCGATCCGGCTGCAAAGGAAATGGTGTGGACCTTACGGGTTGTCCGCTGAATATGGACAACCTTGGACACGCCGCAGTCGCGGGTGATCAACTTGTCGCCGATGCTCAGGATTTCCACGGGGATTTCCCCGTCGAGAGTTAAAAGTTTTGTCCCTGCAATCAGGCCGCTATCGACGCTGACATAGGGCACGTACTGGCCCGCTTGCGAATCCTGCTCGCTTACGCACCCGACCGTTTTCGGTTTCATGGGCGTT
>JBFGFW010000294.1:0-3806 GCA_041579395.1 Sulfitobacter sp. | reverse complement strand
GTCCACGAACGTCAGGTCGACCATGTCCGCAGGGTTGTGCAGCTGCGTGACCGTGCCGTCCTTCATGTGGATGTCATAGATCACCGACGGGGCGGTGGTGATCAGATCGATGTGATATTCGCGCTCGATCCGGTCGCGGATCACCTCGAGGTGCAGCAGGCCCAGAAAGCCACAGCGGAAGCCAAAGCCGAGGGCGGCCGAGGTTTCCATCTCGAAGCTGAAGCTCGCGTCGTTCAGCGCCAGTTTTTCGATGCTGTCGCGCAGGTCTTCAAATTCGGCGGCGTCCACGGGGAACAGACCACAGAACACCACGGGCTGCGACGGCTTGAAGCCCGGCAACGCCTTGTCGCACCCTTTCTTCTCGTGGGTGATCGTATCGCCGACGCGGGTGTCGCGCACCTGTTTGATCGACGCGGTCAGAAATCCGATCTCACCGGGGTTGAGCGCATCAATCTCTGTCATTGCGGGGCGGAACACGCCAATGCGGTCAACATGGTGGACCGACCCGTTCTGCATCATGCGAATGCGGTCGCCCTTTTTCAGCTGACCGTCCATGATGCGCACCAACACGATGACGCCCAGATAGCTGTCGTACCAACTGTCCACCAGCATTGCCTTCAGCGGTGCGTCGAGCGTGCCCTTTGGAGCGGGCAAACGGTGCACAATCGCCTCGAGCGTCTCGACGATGCCCTGCCCGGTCTTGGCGGACACACGAATGGCTTGGGACGCATCGATCCCGATCACGTCTTCGATCTGTTCCGCGACGCGGTCGCAATCGGTGGCGGGCAGGTCGATCTTGTTCAGGACGGGCACGATCTCATGATCCGCGTCCAGCGCATGATAGACGTTGGCCAATGTCTGCGCCTCGACCCCTTGGGTGCTGTCCACAACCAGCAACGATCCTTCGACCGCGCGCATGGACCGGCTGACCTCATAGGCGAAATCGACGTGGCCGGGGGTGTCGATCAGGTTGAGGACATAATCCTCGCCGTTCTTGGCGGTATAGTTGATCCGCACCGTCTGGGCTTTGATCGTGATGCCGCGTTCGCGCTCGATATCCATGCTGTCGAGCATTTGTTCCTTCATATCACGGGCAGAGACGGTGTTTGTCTCTTGGATAAGTCGGTCGGCGAGCGTGGATTTCCCGTGGTCGATATGCGCGACGATGGAGAAATTGCGGATGTGTGAAAGTGGTGTCATGCAGTGGGATATGGTCGGGAATCCCGCTTTGGTCAAGGTGGCTCGTGCTGTCTGGTCAATCGCGGTTTGGTTCGGATCGCCGCTGGCATTCATGCTGGCAATTCCCGCGACAGAATTGCGTGACCGCCGATTTGGCAAACCTGCCGCTGTCGGGTCGATTTGCTGATCTATCGGCCACTTGCGGTTGCCCGCAGGACGCCCCCACTTCACGATCTCGTATCATCATCTATTGAAACGTGAATTGAATCCTGCCTTGGTTTCCGGCATAGTTTTCCAAGCAGTAAAGGCAGCAAGCAGGGCAAACCCGGCGCGCCGAGAATGAGGCAGGTAAAATGGTACGAATTTTTGCGATGATCTGTGCGCTTGGCGCGTTGGCGGCATGTGGTGCACCGCGCGGCTATAATCCCGGTGGCGGGTATGGCGGCGGGGTGGTGCTTTTTGCTGCCGGCCCGTTGAACTCAGCCTGCATGCAGTCGGGACGCAAACTGGCAATCCGGTCGCGCTGTGGCTGCATTCAGGCCGTCGCAAACCGCGAGTTGTCAAAGGCGCACCAGAAACGTGGCATTCGGGTGTTCAAGGATCCCCACACGCTGCAACAGGCGCGCCAGTCGGACCGCGCCAGCGACAATGAATTCTGGAGCGCTTGGAAAGCCTATGGCAACTCCGCCGCGACCCTGTGTTCCGCCAGCTAACCGGGTTATATTCCTCGATTGTAACGATGTAGCGCTGACCTCTGCCGCTAAACCTGGGGGCGGGTCGGTTCGCCAAAGCGCTGGATCAACCGCGCCTTGATCTGGTCGCGGGCGGCGCGATACTGCGCGATCTTCGCCTCGCGGGTTTCACCAAGGCCGGTGGGATCCAGAATTGGCCAGTACTCCACGGTCAGATGATAAAACCGGGTCAACTCCAACGCCCGGCGCTGGCTTGCGGGGCTCAGCGCGATGATAAGGTCGAACGAGCTTAGGTCATCGCCCCAGTTTTCCATCTCGTCAAAACTGCGCGAGCGGTGGCGCGACAATTCCACATCCAGTTCCTGGCAGACGGCGATGGAAAAGCCGTCGATCTCAAGGTCGTTCATCACGCCGACGGATTGCACATACGTGCCAGTGCCATAAAGCTTTTTCATCAGGCCTTCGGCCATGGGCGACCGCACGGCATTGTGGTCGCAACAAAACAGCACCGATTGGGGCAGTTCGTCGTTCATTTATCCGCCGTAGTGCAGAACGCAGATCAGGGTAAACAGGCGGCGCGCGGTGTCGGTGTCGATCTCGGCCTTCCCCTCCAGTCGTTCTTGCAGGACACGCGACCCTTCGTTGTGGATGCCACGCCGGGCCATATCGATGGTTTCGATCTGGGCTGGCGCGGATTTCTTGACCGCCTCGAAGTAGGATTCGCAGATCTGAAAATAGTCTTTGACGACCTGCCGAAATGGCCCAAGAGACAGATGAAATTCGGCCGCTTTCTCGGCGCTTTCGGTGTTCACGTCAAACACCAGCCGCTTGTCACGGATCGACAGACCCAGATGATAAGGGCCCTGCAACGCAGGGCGATCTTCGCGGACCGGCAGACAAAAGACGTTTTCTTCCAGCAGGTCGAACATCGCGACTTTGCGCTCTTGTTCGATTTCGGGTGTGGGCGGTGGCAGGTTCGCATCGTCAAGCACGATATGCGTGATCCGAGACATGGGGCTTCTCAATTCATTCTGTGATTTGGGGGACTTTAACGCTGTGGCCTGGGTTGATCAATCGGGGCTTGATGCAATGGTCGCAGCGTCAGTCATTCAGCTTGCGCAGCCGTGCGGTGACCGACAGTCCATGCGCCTCAAGGCTTTCCGATCGGGCCAGCCGTTCGGCGGCGGGGCCGATGGCGCGCAAGGCGTCGGGCGTCATCCGTGCCAGCGTGGTGCGTTTCATGAAATCGAGCACCGACAACCCCGATGAAAACCGCGCCGACCGTGCCGTGGGCAGGACATGGTTTGGCCCACCGACGTAATCGCCAATGGCTTCGGGTGTCCATTGGCCCAGGAAGATGGCCCCCGCATGGGTAATCTGATTGCTGAGCGCATCCACATCCACGACGCAAAGTTCCAGATGCTCGGGCGCAATGCGGTTGCTGAGGGCCGCGGCCGTTTCAAGATCCGGCACCGTGATGATCGCGCCGTTGTCGCGCCAACTGGGCCCGGCAATGGCGCGCCGCTCAAGCGTTTCAAGGCGCTTGTCGACCGCCTGCGCCACCGCGCGGCCAAAGTCTGAATCGGTGGTGATCAGGATCGACTGCGCGCTTTCGTCATGTTCCGCCTGACTAAGCAAATCCAGTGCGATCCAGTCGGGGTCGTTGTCACCATCGGCGATCACCAAAATCTCGGACGGTCCTGCGATCATGTCAATGCCGACCTTGCCGAACACGCGACGCTTGGCCGCCGCCACATAGGCATTACCGGGGCCGGTGATCTTGTCCACCGGCGGAATGGTCTGCGTGCCATAGGCCAAGGCCGCGACCGCCTGCGCCCCACCGATGCGGTAGATTTCATCGACACCTGCAATGCGCGCCGCCAGCAATACCAGCGGGTTCAGGATGCCGTCGGGCGTGGGCACAACCATGGCAAG
>JBFGFW010000293.1:0-3811 GCA_041579395.1 Sulfitobacter sp. | reverse complement strand
CTATGGGCTGGAAAACGCTGGACGACTTGGATTTGCGCGGCAAACGGGTGTTGGTGCGGGTGGATATCAACGTGCCTGTCGAAGACGGCCGGGTCAGCGATGATACGCGCATTCAACGAATTGTACCCACGGTGCACGACATTCTGGACAAGGGCGGCAAGCCGATCCTGCTGGCGCATTTTGGGCGGCCCAAGGGCAAGCGTGTGCAGGATCTTAGTCTTCTGGTGGTCAAGCCTGCCCTTGAAGCGGCGCTGAACCGCAAGGTGGTGCTGGCCGAAACCCTTGAGGCCGTGGAAACCGGTACCGAAGAAATCGCCGCCGCCGACGTTCTGCTGCTGGAGAACATCCGTTTTTATCCCGGCGAAACCGACAACGATCCCGAATTTGCGCAGCGTCTGGCACAGTTGGGCGATGTCTATTGCAACGACGCGTTCTCGGCGGCGCACCGCGCCCATGCCTCGACCGAGGCGCTGGCCCGTCTGTTGCCGTGCTGCGCAGGCCGGTTGATGCAGGCCGAATTGTCGGCACTTGAGGCGGCGCTGTCGAAACCCGAACGCCCCGTCGGCGCGGTTGTCGGCGGTGCCAAGGTGTCGACCACGATCGAACTGCTGTAAAATTTGGTGAACCGGCTGGATCTGCTGGTGATCGGCGGCGGCATGGCAAACACGTTTCTGGGGGCCATGGGCGCGAAGCTGGGCAAATCGCTGTGCGAACCCGATTTCTTTGACACCGCCAAGGATATTTTGCGGCAGGCAGACCTGAAAGGCTGCCGCGTGCTGCTGCCCGTCGATGGCATGGTGGCGCGCGAATTCAAGGCATGTGCGGATCACCGGACGGTCGCATTGGGGGCCAACACCGTGCTGGAAGATGACCAGATGGTGTTGGATGCCGGACCAAACACGATTGCGCTGATCGAAGACGCCTTTGCCGGGCTGAAAACGCTGATCTGGAACGGTCCCCTGGGTGCGTTCGAAATCGCGCCTTTCGACCGTGCTACCGTGACGGCGGCACAGGCTGCCGCCCGACTGACGCGCGCGGGGTCGTTGATTTCGGTGGCGGGCGGCGGCGATACGGTGTCGGCGCTTAACCAAGCCGGGGCGGCCGATGATTTCACCTATATCTCGACTGCGGGCGGCGCGTTTCTGGAGTGGATGGAAGGCAAGACATTGCCCGGTGTCGCAGCACTTGGGGGGTAGCCATTTTCAGCTAAAGATAACGAGTCGGAAATCTACGAATAATTCCGCTAAGTCCCACGCCTGTAAATGCATTTACCGGGAAACAAGGGATTCCCTTTGCGAATCCCATGTGCCATAGTCTGCTCACGTCCACCAAGAGACGACATGAGGCAGACCCTATGACCCGCAGCAGCAGACCCGCTTTTGCAACTCTTTTGTTCTTCACAATCGCATTCGCGCTGAGCCTTTATTTTGCCTTTGCGGCAATCCAGGGCAACTTTGGTCTGTTCCGTCGGGCCGAGATCGTGGCCGAAACGCTGGATTTGAAAAGCCAGTTGCAACAAGTTCAGATTGACGTGGCGCGGATGGAAAACCTGACCGCGCGGCTGTCTGACGATTACCTTGACCTTGATCTGTTGGACGAACAGACGCGCAAGGTGCTGGGTATGATCCGTACCGACGAAATCGTCATCCGCTGAACCCCGCTCCGGAAAAACCCACCAACTTCTGACCATTGGGCGGCCCATCAGGCAGCATCGGGCAAAAGTCTCTCGCCTTCATGGGGCGAATCCGATATGAGATAGTTTAACGCTAAACTATTTTGCGCGTGCGCGGGACAACTGTACGGAGGATTTGCCCCATGGCTGCCCAGAAGACCACGAAAAAGACGAATGCCAGTGCCGAAGAACTGAAAGCCTACTACCGCGACATGCTGTTGATCCGCCGGTTTGAGGAAAAAGCCGGCCAGCTTTACGGCATGGGCCTGATTGGCGGGTTCTGCCACCTTTATATCGGTCAGGAAGCCGTCGTTGTGGGCCTTGAGGCGACCGCCAAGGAAGGCGACAGCCGCATCACCACCTACCGCGATCACGGTCACATGCTGGCCTGCGGAATGAACCCCAACGGCGTGATGGCCGAACTGACCGGCCGCGAGGGGGGATATTCGCGCGGCAAGGGCGGATCGATGCACATGTTCAGCAAGGAAAAGCGGTTCTACGGTGGCCACGGCATCGTGGGTGCCAACGTACCCTTGGGTGCAGGCATCGCATTTGCCGACAAATACCGTGGCAATGACCATGTGACGTTCACCTATTTCGGGGATGGCGCGGCGAACCAAGGCCAGGTCTACGAGACGTTCAACATGGCGGCCTTGTGGAAACTGCCGGTGATCTTCGTGATCGAGAACAACCAATATGCCATGGGAACGTCGCAGCAGCGCTCGACATCCAGCGCAGAGATCTGGGAGCGCGGCAAAGCATTCGGCATCCCCGGCGAAGCGGTGGACGGCATGGACGTTCTGGCCGTCAAGGACGCGGGCGAACGCGCGGTCAAGCACTGCCGAAGTGGCGACGGCCCCTATATTCTTGAGATCAAGACATACCGCTATCGCGGCCATTCGATGTCTGACCCGGCAAAATACCGTACCCGTGAAGAAGTGCAGAAAATGCGCGATGAGCGTGACCCGATTGAACAGGTGCGCAACATCCTGCTTGAAAAGAAGTACGCGACCGAAGACGACCTGAAGACCATCGACAAAGAGATCAAGAAGATCGTGAACGACAGCGCCGAATTCGCCAAGGAAAGCCCCGAGCCCGCAGCAGAAGAGCTGTGGACAGATATCTACGCAACCGAAGTCCCGCAGGAGGCATAAGACATGGCAACCGAAATCCTTATGCCCGCCCTGAGCCCGACCATGGAAGAAGGCACGCTGGCCAAATGGCTGGTCAAGGAGGGCGACAAAGTCTCCTCTGGTGACATCATGGCCGAGATTGAAACCGACAAGGCCACGATGGAATTCGAAGCCGTCGACGAAGGCACAATCGGCAAGATCCTGATCGATGCAGGTACCGAAGGCGTGAAAGTGAACACGCCGATTGCCGTGCTGCTGGAAGAAGGCGAAGACGCATCCGACATCGCCAGCGCATCCTCTGCCACCGCGTCGTCAGCCCCAGAGACGAAGACCGACGCCAAGGCCGCAGACAGCGCGCCCGCAACAGCCAAGGCCCCCGCCGCCCCCCAGACCGACACCACCCCGGACTGGCCCGAAGGCACCAAGCTGAAAAAGCAAACCGTGCGCGAAGCCTTGCGCGACGCCATGGCCGAAGAAATGCGCCGCGACGAGAACGTGTTCCTGATGGGCGAAGAGGTTGCCGAGTATCAGGGTGCTTACAAAATCTCCCAGGGCCTGCTGGATGAATTCGGTGCCAAGCGCGTTATCGATACGCCGATCACCGAGCATGGTTTCGCAGGGATCGGTGTCGGCGCGGCCTTTGGCGGTTTGCGCCCGATCATCGAATTCATGACCTGGAATTTCGCGATGCAGGCGATCGACCACATTCTGAACTCTGCCGCCAAGACGCTGTATATGTCGGGCGGTCAGATGGGCGCACCCATGGTGTTCCGTGGCCCCAACGGTGCCGCCGCCCGCGTGGGCGCACAGCACAGTCAGGACTACGCCGCTTGGTACATGCAGATCCCCGGCCTGAAAGTGGCGATGCCCTACTCGGCCTCCGACGCCAAGGGCCTGATGAAATCCGCGATCCGTGATCCCAATCCGGTGGTGTTTCTCGAAAACGAGATCATGTACGGCAAATCCTTTGATGTGCCTGATGTCGAAGATTACACAGTGCCATTCG
>JBFGFW010000292.1:0-3848 GCA_041579395.1 Sulfitobacter sp. | reverse complement strand
GGCCAAGAAAGAAATGGTCGAAGCAAACCTGCGTCTGGTCATCTCGATCGCCAAAAAATACACGAACCGCGGTCTGCAATTCCTTGATCTTATTCAGGAAGGTAACATTGGCCTGATGAAGGCCGTCGATAAGTTCGAATACCGCCGCGGCTATAAATTCAGCACCTATGCGACGTGGTGGATCCGTCAGGCCATCACCCGGTCCATCGCGGACCAGGCGCGCACCATCCGTATCCCGGTGCACATGATCGAGACGATCAACAAATTGGTGCGCACCGGTCGTCAGATGCTGCACGAGATCGGCCGCGAGCCGACACCTGAAGAGCTGGCCGAAAAGCTGCAAATGCCGCTCGAAAAGGTCCGCAAGGTGATGAAGATCGCCAAGGAACCGATTTCGCTGGAAACCCCGATTGGCGACGAAGAAGACAGCCAGTTGGGCGACTTCATCGAGGACAAGAATGCCGTGCTGCCGCTGGACAGCGCGATTCAGGAAAACCTCAAGGAAACCACGACGCGGGTGCTGGCATCGCTGACCCCGCGCGAGGAGCGGGTTTTGCGGATGCGGTTTGGCATCGGCATGAATACCGATCACACACTGGAAGAGGTCGGCCAGCAGTTCAGCGTGACACGCGAACGAATCCGCCAGATCGAAGCCAAGGCGCTGCGCAAGCTGAAGCACCCCAGCCGGTCGCGCAAATTGCGGTCCTTTCTGGATCAATAGACGCGGGACACTCAGTTTTGACGAAAAGGGCGGGCTGGTACCCGCCCTTTTGTTTGGCATCTCCCCCCGTCGGTCATCCTGACTCACCGCAACGGTCAACTTGCTGTGAGTGGGCGGCGCGCTTCGGCACATTCGACGTTATATTATATTAGTTACGAGGAGACCTCCCATGCGACCCATGCGACGATTTTTGATTGCAATGTGTTTTTCAGCGCTGCCCGGTGCTGTCTTCGCCCAGTACTACGAAGCGATAAATCTGCTTAAGGTGGTCCCACTGGGTGGTACAACTTTCGAAGTGATCGAAGGGCATGGAGAAGGGCCGCGTGGCATTTGGTGTGCCGCTGCCAACTTTGCCGAAAGACGGTTGGGGGCCCCGGGGCCAGCCCGATTGTATATTCGATCCGGGCGCGGTCCATCTGTCAGCGGTGCGGGGCGGATCGGGGTGGTGTTCACTTTGGATGCCACAACACTGACCTCGTCCCCTGTGCGGTCCTATTCGGTCAATGTCACTCAGCCTGGTCTCAATCTACCGGTCGGCCATGCCATTCAGTTCTGCAAGGACTATCTCCTCGAATTAAATGATTTTTAACGAAAGGACCTTTACCATGTTCAGATCCATATTCTTGATAATGCTGACGGCTGTGATGGCGGTGCCGGTGTCGGCGCAATACTACATCCCCGACAGTCGGCTCAGTTTCACGCCCGTCCCAAATGGCGTCCGGGTTGCCGGAAACACCGGACATGGCGCACGCGGCACCTGGTGTGCTGCCGCCGATTATGCCCGCGAGAACCTGGGTGCCAAGGGCTATCAGGATTTGCACGTCAGTGAACCGCAGGTTCGGGGAATGGGCCGGAACAATACCGTGACTTTTACGCTTGACCCAACCGGGCTGGACACCTCAAGAGTGACGATCGTGGGAACTTCCCTTAGCAAACGGGGTGCCACGCTGTCGATTGACCACGCGCTGACATTCTGCGCGGATTTGCGACTGCCCAGCCGGTAAGCGGCACGTGCTAAGAGTTCTTGGCGCGCGTTGCGCATGTTGACCAAATTTCAGACCAGCACATCGGGTCAGGGGCTGAACACCGTCGCACTTGGCGTGACATGATGGGTGGCAGGCAAGGACGACGGCCATTGCTTTCGTGGAAATACCTCACCGGCGCTTGGCTGGAATTAACTGCGCCCATCACAAACGACCGACCATGTCTTTCCAGTCTCGAAGGGTATCATATCCCGTCCCGCGTGCAACGGTCCAGCCGGCCCTGACAGCCGCCCACGTCTCGGCGGATCTAATCCCGCAAAATGTACCAGTTCTGAAAACCGCCCGCGGCACGGTGTTCTCCTTGATTTCTTTGGGTTCAGTTGCCTAGCCGTCCGGGCCGTGTTGGGTTCATGTCACTGTTTTTCAACACAACATCTAGCAGCGCATTTCTTCCCTACCCAAAACCTCGCGGACGTCCTATACCTTTAGACAAGAGGGCAAAGAGCCCCACAAGTGAGGCAGATCAGAACAACCAGGGGGACCGGCCATGCGCTGCCCGTTTTGCGGAAACATAGATACCCAAGTCAAAGACAGTCGCCCGGCCGAAGATCACGTGTCGATCCGGCGCAGGCGCTTTTGTCCCGCCTGCGGCGGTCGGTTTACCACCTACGAGCGTGTGCAACTGCGCGACCTTGTGGTGATCAAGTCGTCGGGAAAACGCGAAGATTTCGACCGCGACAAGCTCGAACGCTCGATCCGTATTTCGATGCAGAAACGCCCGATTGATCCCGAACGGATCGATCAGATGATCTCGGGCATCGTGCGGCGATTGGAGAGCATGGGCGAAACAGATATCGGCTCCAAGCAAATCGGCGAGATCGTGATGGAGGCGCTGGCCCGCATCGACACCGTGGCCTATGTGCGGTTTGCAAGCGTATACAAGAACTTTCAGGCTGCGGATGATTTCGACAAATTCGTGCAGGAACTGCGCCCCGAAGCCCCCCCGGAAGAGTGACGTACCCAGACGACACACGGTTCATGGCGCTGGCCCTTTCGTTGGGTCGGCGGGGGCAAGGCGTCGTCTGGCCCAACCCCGCCGTGGGCTGTGTGATCGTTCAGGCGGGTCAGATCGTCGGTCGCGGTTGGACGAGGTCCGGCGGACGTCCCCATGCAGAACCGACAGCATTGGCGCAGGCGGGCACGCGTGCCGCCGGTGCCACCGCCTATGTGACACTCGAACCTTGTGCCCACCACGGGCAAACCCCGCCGTGCGCGCAGGCGCTGGTGGATGCCGGCGTGGCGCGCGTCGTTATTGCCTGCACCGACAGCGATCCCCGGGTCAGCGGCAAAGGGATCGCGATGTTGCGGGCGGAAGGCATCACCGTGCAGACCGGGTTGCTGGAAACTCAGGCGCGCGCCGATCACCTGGGCTTTTTCTCAAGGGTCGAGCGGGGCCGACCCATGGTCACGCTGAAACTCGCCAGCAGCTTTGACGGGCGGATTGCGACTTCCAGCGGTGAAAGCCAATGGATCACGGCAGCCCCGGCGCGCCGGATTGTCCACGCGATGCGCGCACGCCACGATGCGGTTCTGGTGGGCGGCGGCACGGCGCGAAACGATGATCCCTGCTTGACCGCGCGCAACCTTGGTATCCCCCATCAACCGACACGCATCGTCGTGTCCGCGCGTCTCGACCTTTCTCTGACCGGCAAACTGGCGCAGACAGCGGCACAGATCCCGCTGATCCTGTGCCATGCCGATGACGCGGATGCAGCGCGGGTTGAGCGCTGGCGACAGCTTGGCGCAATCCTGATCCGTTGCGCAACAAAAGACGGACGGATCGATCCGGGTGACATGCTGCAAAACCTCGGCACCCATGGCTTGACGCGGATTTTCTGCGAAGGTGGCGGCAGTCTCGCAGCCTCACTCCTGAACGCAGATCTGGTGGACCAACTGGTCGGGTTCACCGCCGGGCTGATCCTTGGGGCTGACGGCCTGCCAAGTGTGGCCGCGCTGAACGTGGCTAATCTTCGTGATGCGCCCCGCTTCAACTTGCAAAGCGCGACGACCATCGGCCCCGACCTGTTGCACATCTGGACGCGGTCCTGTTCTTGATATTCCAAATGGTTAAAAATCCCGGGGGT
>JBFGFW010000291.1:0-3856 GCA_041579395.1 Sulfitobacter sp. | reverse complement strand
TTAGATGAATTAAATCGTTTTGTAACAGTAGATTATAGTCGATATGGCGTCTTTGTGCCCAATTGTGCCAGTCATGTTTCAGTCCGTAGTAATGATTGAATTGAGCATTCGGAACGGGGTCGCTAGATCATCGTTCAACTTAGACACATGATCTTTGGCCATTGGGAATTTACAGTGCAGACAACCATCAAGACAGCGATCAGCTTTAGCGGGAAGGGCCTTCATTCGGGCCGGCCTGCAACGGTGACGATCCGTCCGGCAGGGGCGCACTACGGTATCTGGTTTTCCCGAAGCGATCTGGACGTGGGTGACCGGATGGTTCCGGCGCGTTGGGACGCTGTCAACCGATCCCCCTTGTGCACGAAACTGGAAAACGCGTCGGGCCTGTCTGTGTCGACGGTCGAGCACCTGATGGCCGCGATTGCAGGATGCGGTTTGCACAATGCGTTGATCGAAATCGATGGCCCCGAAGTGCCGATCCTTGACGGGTCTGCGGCCCCCTTCGTACGCGGTATCATGCAACGCGGTATCCGCGTTCTGCCTGCCACCTTGCGCGCCTTCGAGGTTCTGAAAACAGTGACTGTCACCGAGGGCGACGCCACGGCCACGATCTCGCCCAGTGACACTCTGAGGATCGATTTCGAGATCGACTTTGCCGATGCGGCGATTGGTCACCAGCAAAAATCGCTCGTGATGAACAACGGTTCATTCGCGCGCGAACTTTGTGACAGCCGTACTTTCTGCCGTCAGGCAGATGTGGACGCCATGCAGGCAAACGGTCTGGCACTTGGCGGCAATTCCGGCGAAAACGCTGTGGTTTTTGATGGTGACAAGGTTCTCAGCCCCGGTGGTTTGCGCCATGCCGATGAACCCGTGCGCCACAAGATGCTGGACGCTTTGGGCGATCTGGCATTGGCCGGCGCGCCGTTGATCGGCCACTACAAAGGCGTGCGCGCGGGTCACTCGATGACCAACACCTTGTTGCGCGCGCTGTTCGCGACACCCGGTGCGGTGCGTTTGGTTGAATGTGATGCGCGGATGGCCGCGCGTTTGCCCGGTTACGGGCTGGTCTGGGACGAAATTCCCGCAGTGGCCTAGGGCCAATCTGCAGTCATGCGCCAACACCGGTTGTATATGTCCGGTGCCTTGGGTAAATCTTTCCCACAGACAAAAAACGGGGTAACTGGTAAGGGCCTTTCCTGTGGGTAATCGCCGTTTTGTTGTGCGATCTATTGTGCTAGTCATGCGCAAGGGCGTATCGTAAAGCGTGGCGGAACGAATGGAACGAGGGTGTAGGGCATGACAGGTGCGAAGTCGCGCAAGCGTTTGGTTGGTGCGGTGCTTGTGGTTGCAGCACTTGGTGCCTGCGGAGCCCAGGACACGGGCCGCATGACCAAAAGCTTTTTCAACCCTCAGGAGATCCCGCTTGAAACGTACACAGCCGAGCAGATTTTCGAGCGTGGCGAATTTGAACTGAACCGCAAGCGCCCTGCGGAAGCGGCCGAGTATTTCTCTGAAATTGAGCGCCTGTACCCCTATTCCGAATGGGCCAAGCGCGCCCTGATCATGCAGGCCTTCGCCTATCATCAGGATCAGGATTACCCAAACAGCCGGTCCGCCGCACAGCGTTTCATTGATTTCTTCCCCGAAGACGACGATGCCGCCTATGCCAGCTATCTTCTGGCGCTCAGCTATTATGACCAGATCGACGAAGTCGGGCGCGATCAGGGCCTGACCTTTCAGGCGCTGCAATCCCTGCGTCAGGTGATCGAGGTCTACCCGGACAGCGAATATGCCCGATCTGCGGTGTTGAAATTCGATCTGGCCTTTGATCACCTTGCGGGAAAGGAAATGGAAGTCGGTCGCTACTATCTACGCCGCAACCACTATACCGCGGCGATCAACCGCTTCCGCGTCGTTGTCGAGGATTTCCAGACCACGACCCACACTGCCGAGGCGCTGCACCGTCTGGTCGAGGCATACCTGTCGCTTGGCCTGACCGACGAAGCGCAGACGGCCGGGGCCATTTTGGGTTATAATTACCAGTCCACCGAATGGTACGCTGCCAGCTACAAGCTGCTGACCGGCAAGGGCCTTCAGATGAAATCCTTTGGCGACAACTGGCTGACTGCGATCTACCGCCAGACGATCAAGGGCGAGTGGATCTGACGGACCACCTTGGTGCGTCGCACACGGAATTAGACCCATGTTACGCGGCCTAGACATCTCGGATATGCTGATCATCGACCGGCTGGAACTTGCGTTTCAGCCGGGTTTGAACGTGCTGACGGGGGAAACCGGGGCGGGCAAATCCATCTTGCTGGACAGTCTGGGGTTTGTTCTGGGCTGGCGGGGACGCGCCGATCTGGTTCGCCAAGGCGCGTCTCAGGGCGAGGTGACAGCGTGCTTCGATCTGCCCGATGGCCACGCCGCCCATGCCGTGTTGGACGAGGCGGGCTTGCCCGGCGGGCCCGAACTTATCCTGCGGCGCATCAATGCATCTGACGGGCGCAAGACAGCGTGGGTCAATGACCGCCGCTGTTCCGGCGAGGTGCTGCGCGCCTTGTCCGAAACGCTGGTGGAACTGCACGGTCAACACGATGACCGCGGATTGCTGGACCCCAAAGGCCATCGCGCGATCTTGGATGAATTTGCCGATACCGCCGGCCAGCGTGAAGCCGTACGGCAGGCGTGGTCGGCCTTGGCCGCTGCCCGCAAGGCCGCGTTGAAAGCCGCGCAGGAACGTGAAGCGATTGCCGCCGAGGAGGAATTCCTGCGGCATGCTGTGGCCGAGTTGGACAAACTTGACCCGCAAGAGGGCGAGGAAGCGCAACTCGACGCGCGCCGCCGGTTGATGCAGAGCGCGGAGAAGATCCGCGCTGATGTGGTGAACGCCTATGAAATGCTGGGTCAGGGCGGCGCTGAAACTCAGTTGAGTGATGCGTTGCGGTGGCTGGACGGTGTGGCGCACAAGGCCGAAGGTGCGTTGGAGGCACCGATGGCAGCACTTGGCCGCGCGATGGTGGAGCTGGACGAGGCCATGGAAGGTGTGGTGGCTGCTATCGACACGATGTCGTTCAACCCGATCGAGCTTGAGGAAACCGAAGAGCGCCTGTTTGCGATCCGCGCACTGGCCCGCAAGCACAATGTGTTGCCGGACGATCTGTCAGGGTTCGCCGACACCTTGCGCGGCAAGCTGACAGCGCTGGACGCGGGCGAGGCGGCGCAGGCCGGGTTGGAAAAGGCGGTGCGCGATGCACAAGCCGCCTATGACGGTGCTGCGGACGCGCTGACACAGGCGCGCGTTCAAGCGGCAGGCGCACTGGATACAGCCGTCGCTGCCGAACTGGCCCCCCTTAAAATGGAACGCGCGGTATTTGAGACTCAGATCGCCACCGAGCCCGCCGGGCCTGAGGGACGCGATGCCGTGTCCTTTACCGTGGCGACAAACCCCGGCGCGCCTGCCGGGCCGTTGGGCAAGATCGCATCGGGCGGCGAGCTGAGCCGCTTTCTGTTGGCGCTGAAGGTGTGCCTGGTCAAAGGCCAGACCGGCCTTACGATGATCTTTGACGAAATCGACCGGGGTGTCGGCGGGGCGACTGCCGATGCGGTGGGCCGTCGTCTTGCGGCACTGTCCAAAGGCGGGCAGGTGCTGGTCGTCACGCATTCGCCGCAGGTTGCCGCCTTGGGTGCGCACCATTGGCGGGTGTCCAAGGCCGTGTCGGATGGCATGACGCTATCGACGGTCACACCGCTGTCGGACGGTGCGCGGGTGGACGAAGTGGCGCGGATGCTGGCAGGCGATACCATCACCGACGCCGCGCGAGCCGCGGCGCGTGCGCTTTTGAGGCCACCC
>JBFGFW010000290.1:0-3865 GCA_041579395.1 Sulfitobacter sp. | reverse complement strand
TTTGGCCGGTACGACACGACGAAATCCCCGGTGACCAGCGTGTTTGGGACGCTGTCCGTGCGGTCATCCGAACCCGATCTCAGCCGCTATCGTTACTTCCGTTATCCCAATGGCGAAGAGCATATTTATGACCTGGTCGCTGATCCGGGCGAGACGACGAACATCGCCGCCGACGCGCCTTTGGACGCATTGCGCGCCACGATGGTGGGCAACGCGCTGGATCTGGGGCTGGATCTGCGCGGCTTTGAAAACCCGCAGCGCGGGGTCAACGCGATGATGGCGCTGGACGGGTCCGTGGTGTTGGCGGGAGGTGCTGCCGACAATGATTATTGGGCCTATGGTACCAATGCCGAAAAGATCAGCGAAGACGCGGACGGCGGCAATGACACGCTGTGGTACATGGCTGGGCCCGATGACTATGTGCTGCACATGCCCGCCTATGTCGAAAACATCCGCATCGCCACGGTCGTATCGCGCAAGGAACAGAACGCCAGCGAGGGCAAGGAAATCGTGGTCGTCGCCCACCCCGACACGCCGATGAACTTCGAGACCTCAGAGCGCGTCGCCGTCAATGTTCAGGGCAGCCGCGGGGCCGATGTGATGATCGGCGCGAAATATGCGGGGGCCACGTTTTACGGCGGTGCCGGCGACGACATGCTGATTGCCAAATCCGGGCGCGGCAAGGACGTGCACATTTTTCACGGCGGTGCTGGAAATGACACGCTGATCGGCGGAAACGGCCGCGATATTCTGGACGGCGGCGCGGGCAACGATGTGATCAGGGGCGGCGAGGGACGCAGCAAGATCTATGGCGGGCCGGGCAACGACGACATTTCGGACGGTCCGGGAGGGTCGGAAATTCACACCGGGCCGGGGCGCAACATCGTTCGATCTGCGGGCGGCGACGATCATATCTACGTAGGCAGCGGCCACAACACGCTTGAACCCGGCGAAGGAAGCGTGGTGTTTCACGTGTCCTATGGCGGTGTCACGCTGATCAACACCTGGCACGATGACTATCAACTGGATTTGTCGGACTGGCCTGCCGCGCCCGACGTATCCCTCACTGGAACACACCGCGCGGATATCCGGTTGGGCGTGTCGTTCATCCGCATTGACGGCCCGGTGTCCCTTAGGAAATTGCAATCCCAGATCAATCAGGGCTAGACAGTCAAACTGATCCCGCACGGAGAATGACATGGCGTTGAATCTTGACCCGGAAATGCCTTTGGCCGGGGACATCCGGGTGGTCGAAAATGCCATCATCGTACCGTGGGGGCAGGGTAAACGGCAGGGCATGGCCCGCCCCGCTGGGGTCTTTACGGCAGACGGTGAATATTGCGCTGACGCCCAGACATTTCGGTCCGGTGGAAAGCCCACCACCGTCGCGCCGCATTTCCCAACCGAGGATCAGATTGACCGCACCGTGACCGGCACGCAACTTTACGCGGGTCTGTCTTATGGTCATTTCGGTCACGCATTGTGCGAATCCCTGTCGCGTCTTTGGGCGGTCGATAGTTTTGACGGGACGATCGATGCGCTGGCGTTCATCCCCAAGAAAAATGTGACCTGGCCCGAACGCAGCCTGGGTATGGTCAAGAACATCACCAGTCATTTGGGCGACATGCCCCGCCACACGGCCTATAACAAACCGACGCGGATAGAGCGGTTGGTGATCGCCCCCCAAGGTTTTGGAACCGGCGGATTGATGGCCGGTGCGCCGGAAATGCGCGACTTTACCGATCGGCGGCTGCGCCAACGGGTTCAGGCCGCAGGGCCGGACAAGATCTATATCTCCCGCACGGGTTTGTTTCGCAAACGCGGGCGGTTCTTGATGGAGGACTACATCGAAGCCAAGATGGAAGCCGAAGGCTATACCGTTTTTCATCCGCAAGCCCACGATCTGGAAACCCAACTGGCCTGGTACAAGGGCGCGTCTGTCATCGTGTCCACGGATAATTCCGCGCTGCATCTGGCCGCGTTTGTCATCAACCCTGACTGCAAAGTCGGAATTCTGATGCGCCGTCCCGGTTCAATCGTCGAAGACTTTATGATCCAGTTGAAATGGTTCGCGGGCGTTACGCCCGATATCGTCGATGCCTGCACCCGTTTTTGGTATCGCAAAGGTGAAACCGTTCAATACAATGAACTTTATGCGCTGATTGATTTCGAAAAGACCTCACAGGCGCTGAAGGACGCGGGATTGATCGAACACGCAGATTGGGTCAACCCCACGGAAAATCAGGTCGATGCCGCAGTGCTGGCGCAGGAAGCGGTGACTGAATTTGACTTCGAAGAGATATTTCTATGACCTATGACCTATGACCTATGACGCCTGTTTGCCTAGGACATCCCATCTGGGTTCGCTCATGATAGTGCACGGCTTCTGGGCGGCGCAGCATGCCGCTGGCACTGCTCGATACCACACTAAAAATCATAATTGCGCACAAACGCAATCGCGCCGCTGCGCCATAATGCCGATGCCAACTTCACCAACGTGCAAACCCGAATTCAGGTGTTGGTTGGCGGGGCCGGTTGACATCCAAATGGGCCCGCAAAACTTTTGCCCGGGTTGCTACAGCCAAAATTACGTTGAGAATCTACGGGCCTGCTGACCACGATAGGCACATGTTTGACCGCGGTCACCGCTGCAAAATATCTTTGAGCATCCGCGCCGTAGAAACCTTTTGGCAATAGCGGCTGAACCTGCCCATGCGCCCGAACGGACGCGGCGGGCAGCGCAGACGCCTAAGCGCTGACGGGGCGCAGCCCCAATATCTCGCGGGCCTGCTGCCAGGTTGCCACAGGGCGCTCGTACTTCTCGCACAGATCCGCCGCGCGTTTGATCAGCGCCGCATTAGACGGGGCCAGCGTGTCACGGTCCAGCCGCACATTATCTTCCAGACCGGCGCGCGTGTGCCCGCCTGCCGCAATCGCCCATTCATTCACGACGATCTGGTTAGGGCCAATCCCGGCCGCACACCACGCCGCATCGGGCGCACGCGCCTTAAGCTGTTCAACATAAAAATCGAACACCACCTTATCAGCGGGCATGGCGTTTTTCACACCCATGACGAATTGCACATAAAGACGCCCAAACAGCTTGCCGTCGCGATGATGCCTGATCGCTTGCAAAATGTGGCTAAGGTCAAACGCTTCGATCTCTGGCACGACCTCGTATTTGCGCATTTCAGATGCCAGCCATTCCACCAGATCCGGCGGGTTTTCGTAAACGCGCGTGGGAAAGTTATTCGACCCCACCGACAGCGATGCCATGTCTGGCCGCAACGACAGCATGCCGCCGCGCGCCTTGCCAGCGCCCGACCGCCCTCCGGTCGAAAACTGGATGATCATGCCGGGGCAATGCTTTTCGACGCCCTCTTTCAACGCCGCGAATTTTTCGGGGTCAGACGATGGCGTCTCATCGTCATTGCGAACATGGGCGTGACATATCGTGGCCCCGGCTTCAAACGCTTCGTGCGTGCTTTCAACCTGTTCGGCGATGGAAATCGGCACATTGGGGTTGGCGGCTTTGGTGGGGACGCTGCCGGTGATGGCAACGCACAGAATGCAAGGGTCAGACATCTAGGAACACCGTTTCTTTCTCGCCCTGAAGATGAATGTCAAACCGATAGAGGCCATCGCCCTCTTGCCGCGCGATCAGGGTCGGCACGCGGTTTTGATGCTCGATCCGCGTCAAAAGCGGGTCGGTGCTGTTGTCGCGGTCGGGGAAATACGCTCCCCGGGCAACCCGGATTTCCGAGACGCCGCTGTCTGGGTTCGCGGCGATGAGCAACGCGTCCTGGAGGAACCGGTAAGCCGTGTTCCAACTGGCACCGTCACCGCCTGGCGGGCTGTCGTCGTC
>JBFGFW010000289.1:0-3881 GCA_041579395.1 Sulfitobacter sp. | reverse complement strand
CGCGCACCTTCAACCTCAATCCGCCCGCCGATGAACTGGCGGAACCGCTTGCCGTACTTCTGGGCGATGTAAGTGGAAAACGCATCGCTGAACGCCGTCTTTTGTGCGGCGCTGGCAGACCGGGCATCCACCCCAAGCGCGTATTGCGCCATGATCCGGACATCGGCGTATTGACCGAACAGCGCTTCAAAGCCTTGGATCATTGTTGGTTCAGGCGCACCGCTGTCGATAACGCGGTAGATGTCGTCGATCAGCCGTTTGATAAACGCAGTCGCATCAATCGCCGTCAGTGCCATTGCCGGGCGTGCCACCGCAAGCGCGGCGACACCCCCGACAAAGACGCGTCTGTTCAGGTTATTGCGCGTAGGGATCATCATAGACCGCCGACGATCCCGTGCGTCGCGACAGCTCGTAGCGGCGTTTTTGCAGATAGATCAGGCGCGCTTGGGCATAGCTGTCGGTGCTGCCATCAAGCACGTCGCTGATCACTTCGCTGCGGCGGCTGTTCTTCAACGCCTTGTCCGCCAGAACGACGGCGGTGCCTACGTATTTTTCTGGGCTGTCCAGCGCATAGGACAATGGGTTCGTGAACAGGTCAACGACACGCCCTGCTGTGTCGCGTCGCGTTGACGGACCAATGATCGGCAGTTCGTAATAGGGGCCTTCGCCAACGCCCCAGACGTACAGTGTCTCACCGAAATCTGTGTCATGCTCTGGTACTTTGAATTCGCTGGCCGCGTCGACCAGACCACCAAAACCGACGATCGTGTTCATGATGAAGCGGTAGCTTGCCAATCCAAAGCCATGAACATCACCCTGCAACGCGCTGTTCACAGCGACCTGCGGCATCGACAAATGCTCTGAGAAGTTGTGGATCACGGTTTGGAATTCAATGGGGACCGCTTTGCCGATCCCACCACCGTTGCCCGATCCGGCCAGCTTTTTATTAAAGTTGTGTACCTTGCGGTTGCTCTGCTCATGCGGATCGTTGATGCCTGTTGGCTGCATCCGCGCCGCGCCGCTGCACGCGGCAAGGCTGGCGACCAAAGCGACACTGATCAGGCTGCGTGCAACCGTTTTGGCGAAAAGAACTTTGAACATGGCGGAATCCCCGGTGAAAAGCAGCAAATTGTTGGGCCCGTTATGGGCAGATGGCCCTGAATGCGCAACAAATCTTTGGGAACTGCGCGCATGCAATGTGACACCTGTGTCCTGCGTGCCGATCGCCCTTCCTGTTTGTGCCCGACACCGCTAACGTGGGCACAACCGGAGTGACCTTAAAGGATTGAAAACATGACCATCACGCAACGCCTGAAAGACCTTGGCGTAACATTGCCCGACGCGCCCGCGCCGGCGGCCAACTATGTGCCCTTCGTCAAAACCGGCACGACCGTCTATGTCTCTGGCCAGATTTCCAATGGCCCTGACGGGTTGATCATTGGCAAACTGGGGGACAACTTGGACGTGACCGCAGGGGCTGCGGCCGCAAAAACCTGCGCAATCAGCCTGTTGGCACAGCTCAAGGCGGCCTGCGACGGCGACATTGAACGGCTTGTGCGGGTGGTCAAATTGACTGGTTTCGTCAATTCGACTGCCGATTTCACCGATCAGCCCAAAGTGATCAACGGTGCGTCCGATTTCCTGGTCGAGGCGTTGGGCGACAGGGGCCGCCATGCACGCTCGGCCGTATCTGCCGCATCCTTGCCCTTGGGTGTGGCTGTCGAAATCGAAGGCATATTCGAAATCAAATGACCCTGCCCAACGCTTTCCTGACCGTACCCTTTGCCCATCGTGGGTTTCACGATCTGACCGACGGGCGGCCTGAAAACAGCCTGTCGGCCTTTCAGGCGGCGATAGACCGCAGCTACGGCATCGAAATGGATGTCCAGCTAAGCGCCGATGGTGTGGCGATGGTCTTTCACGACTATGCGCTGGACCGTCTGACACCCGAAACTGGATCGGTGCGCCAGCGCACGGCTGCGGCGCTGGAGCAGATCACCTTAAAGGGCGGGACGGAAACGATCCCGACCTTGACCCAAGTCTTGAAATTCGTGGCGGGCCGCGTCCCGCTGTTGATTGAAATCAAGGATCAGGACGGTGGCATGGGCGATGACCTTGGCCCGCTTGAGGAAGCAACCGCCAAGGCATTGCAGGGCTACCCCGGCGATGTCGCGGTGATGTCTTTTAACCCTTACGCGGTGGCGCGCATGGCCGACATTGCGCCGGACGTGCCGCGCGGGATTGTCACCAGCGCCTACCGCGCCAATGACTGGCCCCTGTCGAAAGCAACGCGCGACCGGCTGCGCGACATCCCCGACTACGACCGCACGGGGGCATGTTTTATCAGTCACGAACTGGATGACCTGTCGCGCGACCGCGTTGCTGACCTGCGCAGCGCAGGGGCGCTGGTGTTTTGCTGGACGGTGCGCAGTGCAGCCGAGGCCTCCGAAGCCCGGAGGTTTGCCGATAATATCACGTTTGAAGGGTATGACGCGGCGCTTCATGCTTGAACCTTGGTACTTGGGCCACAGATTAGACCCATGGTAACCGGAACACCCACATGAGCGCGCAGGACGTCGAAATACGGATTTCCTCTCGGATTGCCGAGATCGGGAAAGCCGAGTGGGACGCCTGCGCCTGCCCCGAGGAAGCGTCGGGCCAGCGACCGCATGACCCGTTCACGACCTACCGCTTTCTGTCAGCCTTGGAGGACAGCGGCAGTGTGGGGCCGGGCACCGGTTGGCAGCCGCAGTACCTCGCCGCCTTGATCGGCGGGCAAATTATTGCCGTGGCCCCGATGTATGCGAAATCCCACAGTCAGGGCGAATACATCTTTGACCACAGTTGGGCCCATGCGCTGGAACGCGCTGGAGGGCGGTATTATCCGAAACTGCAGATCGCCGTGCCACACACCCCCGCGACCGGGCGCAGGTTTCTGACGCGTCCCGGATTTGAGCAGGTGGGGATGGCCGCGCTGGTGCAAGGCGCGGTGCAACTGACTGACTCCAACGGCCTGTCCTCTTTGCATGTGACGTTTTGCACGAAAGCGGAAGCGGCGGTTGCCGAAGATCTGGGGCTGCTGGTGCGCAAAAGCCAGCAGTTTCACTGGCAAAACCATGGCTATGCGGATTTTGACGCGTTTCTGGCGACACTCAGTTCTCGCAAGCGCAAAAACATTCGCAAGGAACGCGCGCAGGCGCAGGACTTCGGCGGCCAGATTCAGATGTTGACGGGCGACGCCATTCAAGCCGAACATTGGGATGCGTTCTGGAAATTTTATCAAGACACCGGGGCGCGGAAATGGGGCACGCCCTATCTGACGCGCAGTTTCTTTGATCTTGCCCATGATACGCTGCGCGACGACATCGCGCTGGTTCTGGCGCGACGAGACGGCAAATGGGTCGCGGGTGCGTTGAACTTTATCGGGTCAGATGCGTTATATGGCAGATACTGGGGCTGCACCGAACACCACCCGTTTCTACATTTCGAATTGTGCTATTATCAGGCTATCGACATCGCGATCGACCTGAAACTGGCCACCGTTGAAGCGGGTGCCCAAGGTGAACACAAACTGGCACGTGGCTATCTGCCCACTGCCACTTGGTCGCTGCATTGGATGCGCGACGAAGGCTTTGCGCGGGCGGTCAAAGACTTTTTGCGTCAAGAACGTGCCGCTGTCGATGAAGAGATCGAGATACTGACAGATTATGGCCCCTTCAAACGGGCAAATATCGAGGAACAACAATGAGCGAAAAAATCAGCGAAGAGACCCGCAAAACCGTCTTGGCCCCGCTGTTTGCCACAGGTTGGAAGCTGGCGGACGACCGCGATGCGATCATCAAGACGTTCAAGTTCGATGATTTCGCCGACGCGTTCGGCTG
>JBFGFW010000288.1:0-3894 GCA_041579395.1 Sulfitobacter sp. | reverse complement strand
GATCGGGAGGATCGTCAGCCGCTTGCCGATCACCACATTGGGGTCAGGGTATTCCAGCACATGGTTAGGGCAAATATCGGCGGTCTGATCGAACCAGAACCGCGCCGTCTGGGTCAGCACCTGCCCTTTGAACGGGATCGACGTCAAAATGCGGTCAAACGCAGAAATCCTGTCGGACGAAATCAGAATGCGCCGGTCGTCGGGCAGGTCATAGCAATCGCGGACCTTGCCGAAATAGGGGTTCGGAAGTTCGGGAATTCGCGCGTGATCAAGGATGCGGGTCAGGTCTGTCATGGTCTGCCTTCCGTGGCGGTCACTTCTGGGGCTTGTACCGCGCCCACATATCAGGGCGGCGTTCCCGTGTCAGCCTTTCGGCTTCGGCCAAACGCCATTTCGCGATTTCGCCATGGTTGCCGGACATCAAAACGGGGGGAATCGGCCGGTCTTGCCAGTCGGCGGGGCGGGTGTATTGCGGATGCTCCAGCAGACCGGAGGAATGGCTTTCCTCGACCGTGCTGTCGGCGTTGCCCAAAACGCCGGGCAAAAGGCGCACGGTGGCGTCGATCATGGCTTGGGCGGCCAGTTCGCCACCCGTCAGCACGAAATCACCAAGCGACACTTCGGTGATGCCGAAATGTTCGATGACGCGTTCGTCCACCCCCTCGAATCGGCCGCAGAGCATGGTTACGCCGGCACACCCTGCCAGATCCTGCGCCATTGCCTGATCAAAAAGACGTCCGCGGGGCGACATATACAGGATCGGCCAGCGACCGGCGGTGCCTTGCATTGCCGCCTCGATTGCGGGGCCGACCACATCGGCGCGCATGACCATGCCCGCGCCGCCCCCCGCGGGGGTGTCATCGACGTTGCGGTGTTTGCCGATGCCAAAGTCGCGCAGATCGTGGGTGCGCAACTGCCAGGTGCCTTCCTGCAAGGCGCGGCCCGTCAGGCTGGCCCCCAAAACGCCGGGGAACAGTTCGGGGAACAGCGTCAGCACGTCGGCCCGCCACACGCCCGCGTAATCTGGCGTGTCCTGCATCAGTTCGCGCGGCTTCGCCGTAGCGCGGACAGATTGTCGGCCATGGGACCGGGACGGTGTGGGGGTCAAGTCACGTGCGCCTTTGCCAGGATCGCTTGTTTGGTTGCGATGCGTTTCTCGGCGTCTTTGACAGTTCTGTTGATGTCCAGCAAGGCGTTCAGGGTGTCGATGTCCGGGCGGATGTTTTTCGATGGGGCCAAAACCAGCGTGTCGCGCAGGTCTTGGGGGATCTGGCACAGATCAAGAATGGGATCCGCTGGGCCAAGCGGGCCGGTGCTGCTGTGTTCAATGGCGCAATGATGCGTGGGGCAAGGCACCCGGCTGGCAATTTCTGCGACCATGCCGTCCAGATCGCCCGCCGCGTGGTATTTTTCAAGAAAGGCATCCAGTTCCAGCGTCATCGACGACGATTTCACATGCTGCCAATAGGCCGAGATCAGCCAGTCAGCTTTATTGCGGGTGGATAGAAAAATTTCGATATCCGCCTGGGGGAACTTGGCGCGCGCGATGGTCCAGAAACTGTACAGGATGATCGGCACGGCACTGTAATCCATCAGATCCCCGCGTCCGGGCAGATGGCCGCCCAACTCCTCGGAGGTGATGATCAGGGTGCGGCGCGGCATTGATGGCAAATCGTCGAGCAATTGGTGGAACCGGTGTTCGGCCTTGGCCAATTCCAACGGGTCGCGCCAGGTGGAATAGCCGCGCGTCGCGCTGATCAGGTCGCGCATCTGGGGCGGCAGGCGCATGGCCACGTGTTTGACCAGCGCCGGGCGGTTCTCGCGCAGGGTCGCTGTCATGCTGGTCGTGCCGGTCTTGTGAAAACCCGTATGTAAAATGATCCGGCGTGGCATGACCTTGGCGTTCCGTTCAGCGGTAAGTGTCTGGCAGCTTGCGCCCAGTTTCGCCGCATCGGCCCGGTGTTGGCAAGGGCCACATCGTGACCGCGGCGCGGGCGCGGTCAGCTTTCCCCGGTGTCGGGCAAGATTCCATCAGGCGGGTCCGCGATGATCCGCCCCGACGCCAGATCGACGGTGGGCACCGCCGCTTTGGTGAAGGGCAGGAAAACCGTGGCGGATGTTCCGTCAAGCTGGGTTTCCAGCAGATCGTCGGCCCCGTGGTTTTGCACCGTTTTGACGGTACCTATCAGTTTGCCGCCGGTGTCGAACACCTGAAGCCCGATCAGGTCGGCGTGGTAAAATTCGTCATCTGGCAAGGACGGCAGTTGATCGCGCTGTGCAAACAGCAATGTGCCGCGCAGCGTGTCAGCTTCTTCTTTGGTGGTGACGTCGGTGATACGGGCGACAAAGCCGTTCTTGACTGGCCTCACCAACGCCAGCGCATAGCTGCGGTCGCCGCTTTCAGATGTCAGCGGGCTGTAGCGTTCGATGTCTTCGGGCACGGCGCAATAGCTTTTGATACGCAGTTCGCCGCGCACGCCGTAAGATCCGGCGATGGCCCCGACAGGGATTTTCTCGCTCATTGCAAAAGCTCCGAATTGAGGCAGATCGTGCCGGTCCATTGGCCTTCGCCCGCGCGGCATTCGCTTTTCATCAAGAACCGTTCGAACCCGATGCCGATGACGATCCCGATGGCTAGAATGATGATGATGCGCAGCAAACGAAACATGACCGGCTTTCCATGAAAGACCGCGCCGCGGCGCGGTCAGTTGCGTTGCACCAAGTGGTACATCGCGCCGACAGCGCTGGTAAAGGGGGCGCTGCCTGTCGAAGGTACCGGAATTTCCGGCGCGATGGGGATCGCGCCGGGGAAGGGACGGATTATTCCGCAGCGGCTTCTTCTTCGGCTGCTGGTGCTTCGGCCGGTGCGTTCGCAGCTTCGGCGGCTGCCGCTGCCTTGGCGGCCTTTTCCTCAACGCGGGCTTTGGCTTTCTTGCCGGGTGTGCCTTTGTTGGGGTTGTTACGCTCGGTCTTTTCGGTGACGCCTGCTGCTTCCAGCATGCGTGCGACACGGTCTGTCGGCTGAGCGCCCTGACCGATCCAGTACTGAACGCGCTCGACGTCCATCGTTACGCGCTCTTCGCTGTCTTTGGCCAGCAGCGGGTTGTAGGTACCCAGCTTTTCGATGAAGCGGCCGTCGCGTGGCATGCGGCTGTCGGCGGCAACGATACGGTAGAAGGGGCGTTTTTTGGAACCGCCGCGGGCGAGACGAATTTTCATGGCCATGATGAGATATCCTTTGAGTTTGTGAGTGTGGTGGGGTGGAACCCCACCCTACGATTGGTGACTTTTGTGGTGCTGAATGACTTCAGCGATGATGAAGTTCAAAAACTTCTTGGCGAATTCGGGATCGAGGTCAGCCTCTTTCGCCAAATCTTCGAGCCGGGCAATCTGGTTCGCTTCGCGATCCGGATCGGACGGGGGAAGGTCGTGTGCGGCTTTGAGTTTCCCGACAGCCTGGGTATGTTTGAACCGCTCGCCCAAGGTGTAGACGAGGATCGCATCGAGCCGGTCGATTGAGGCGCGGTGATCTTTAAGGATCTCCGCGGCGCGGTTGATGATGTCGGTCATGCGGCGGTCCTTGTGGGCCGAAACGGCGCGCGGGCTGCGGCGAGATGCCTCCGGCGGGAGTTTTCAGGGCAAAATGAAGTCAAAGTCATTTCTTTTTCCCAAAGCCTGAAAGACCGCCGGGCAGCCCCATGCCGCCGCCCAAGCCGCCGAGATTGCCGGGCAGTTTGCCGCCCATCTGTTTGGCGGCGGCTTCCAGTGCCTTGGGGTCCATCTGCGAGGGGTCCATGCCACCTTTGCCGCCCATCATGCCCTTCATGGCTTGTTTGAGTATGCCGCCCTTGCCCATCTTGCCCATCTTTTTCATCATATCGCCCATCTGGCGGT
>JBFGFW010000287.1:0-3903 GCA_041579395.1 Sulfitobacter sp. | reverse complement strand
GTGCCCGCCGTGTTCGAAGCGATGGTCGCCAGTGTGCTGCCCACCCTGACCGGCGGCGCGCCGCTAATCAGCAACACCATGCGCATTGAGCGCGGCGAGGGCGATATTGCGGGGCCGCTGGGGCAGGTGGCAAAGGACCATCCAAACCTGATCATCGGGTCCTATCCGTATCAGAAAGACGGTAAGTACGGCGCGCATATCGTCATCCGCGGCAATGATCAGGATGAAATCGACGTGGCCCTGCGCAGTCTGGAAGCAGCCTTTCCATGACCCCCGATCTGCCACGTTTGTACGAGGTGATTGACCAGACATGGCCCGCCGCCCGGCGCTGGACCCAGGACGGCTGGACGTTGCGCGACGGGCAGGGCGGGGGCAAGCGTGCGTCCGCCGCGACAATCGCCACGCCTGACGCCGATATCGCCACCGCCGAGACCGCGATGCGTGCAATGGGTCAGACGTCGCTGTTCATGCTGCGCCACGGCGATGATGCGCTGGACAGCAGCTTGGCCGCGCGCGGATATCATGTCATCGACCCGGTAAACCTTTATCTGTGCCCGATTGCACAATTGACCGATGTGCCGATCCCCCGCGTCACCGCCTTCGCGATTTGGGAGCCACTGGCAATCATGCTTGAGGTGTGGGCCAAAGGCGGGATCAGCCCCGCCCGGATTAACGTGATGCACCGCGCAGCACTGAAAACAGCTATTCTGGCGCGCTGGAACGAAAAACCCGGTGGCGTTGCCTTTGCCGCGATCCACGATGGCGTGTGCATGGTGCACGCGGTCGAGGTGTTGGCCCATCAACGCAAACAGGGTGTCGCCACCTGGATGATGCGGCGCGCGGCGTTCTGGGGTCAGGCGCAGGGGGCCACCCACCTGGCCGTGCTTTGCACCCAGGCGAATGTGGCGGCTAATCGCCTGTATCAAGGACTGGGCTTTGATCAGGTCGGGGCCTATCATTACCGCCAATCCCCCGACTGAAGGAACCAATCCATGTCCAAAGACACCCCCACCGCCCTGGACCTGCCCATGGTCGACCCGCTGCCCGAGGCGACGCAGAAGTATTTCGACGTCTGTCAGGAAAAGCTTGGCATGATCCCGAACGTTCTTCGGGCCTATGCCTTTGATATGGACAAGCTGAACGCCTTTACCGCGATGTACAACGATTTGATGTTGGGTGTTTCGAACTTGACCAAGCTGGAGCGTGAGATGATCGCGGTTGCCGTGTCGTCGGTCAACAAATGCTATTATTGCCTGACGGCCCATGGTGCCGCCGTGCGTCAACTGTCGGGCAATCCAATTCTGGGCGAACAGATGGTGATGAACTGGCGCGTTGCCGATCTGGATGCGCGTCAGGCGGCGATGCTGGAATTTGCCGAAAACCTGACCGTGGCCAGCGCCAAGACCACCGAAGCGGATCGGCAGAAGTTGCGCGATGTAGGGTTCAGCGACCGCGACATCTTTGACATCGCGTCGGTCACCGGGTTTTTCAACATGACAAACCGCGTCGCCAGCGCAACCGACATGCGCCCGAACGACGCGTATCACGCGCAATCCAGATGATCTGGCGCGCGGGCCTTGTCTGGCTGGTTCTGGCAAGCACGGCCAGCGCCGTAGAACTGACGTTGCCGGTGTCCGCGCGCCTGACTGTTGAACGCAACACCGCGCCCGATCGTGCCACGGCACCGGTCAGTGTTTTCAGTGACGGGGCCATGCAAAAGGTAACGGTTGATGGCGATGTTGCGCGATCCGCGTGGCGGATCGACGCTGCGGGCCTGACGCCGCTTCAGGTGATGCGGCCCCTGCGCGCGCAGCTAGAGGCGGCAGGCTATGCCATCGCGCTGGATTGCAGTGCTGCGACCTGTGGCGGGTTCGATTTCCGTTTTGCGGTCGAAACGCTGCCCGGACCGAACATGTACGTAAACATCCGCAGTTATCAGTATGTCACCGCGCTGGCGGGGCCGATCGATGCACCCACGGGCATTGTCACGGTGTTGGTCAGCACAACGGCCACCTCTGCCTATGTGCAGATCATTCAGGCCGGAGCAACAGGGGACACGGGCACCGCAGTGGCCACCTCATCCGCGCCTGCGCTGCCTGTTCCAACTACGGATGACACATCGCTGATTGCGGTGCTATTGCGCGATGGTCACGTGGTCTTGCCCGGTCTTGAGTTTCAGACCGGCACGTCGGCGCTGGCACAAACCGCGTTGCCGGCGCTGGACAGCCTTGCGGAATTTTTGGCGGATCAGCCGGACATTCGGATCGTTTTGGTCGGGCATACCGACAGCGTCGGCGGGCTTGACCCGAACATCGCCTTGTCACGCGACCGGGCCGCGTCGGTCCGCCAGCGGCTGATCGAAATCCATGACGTGGAATCCGGACGCGTCGAGGCGCAGGGGATGGGCTATCTGGCCCCTATCGCATCGAACTTGACGGCAGAGGGCCGCGAAGCAAACCGGCGGGTCGAGGCGGTCTTGCTGTCAAACGGCGAAGACGATTGACCCCAACATAAGAAAATCCCCCTGCGATCTATCCGATTGCGGGGGGTGATCTGAACCCGTCAGATCAGCTTCACCGAGGGCGGGTGAATTCAGGGCTTACCAGTCCGTTGGGCCTTTGTCGGCAAAGGTGTGGACCAGAAAATCGATGAACGCGCGTACTTTCGGCTGTGTGAAGCGACCCGGCGGGTAGACAGCGTAAATCCCTTGCGTCTCGAGCGGCAGTTCGGGAATGGCGTCTTCGACCAGCCCTCTTTCCATCGCATCGGCATATAGAAAGCTGGGCAGATAGGCGATGCCAAGCCCCGAGATGGCGGCATTCAGCAGCGATTGGCCGTCGTTGACCGACAACCAGCCAGCGGTGCGGACCTGACGCTTTTCACCCGACGGGGACGTGAGTTTCCACATGTTGCCGCTGGATTGGTTCGAATAATGCAGCAGCTTGTGATTGTTCAGATCGTCGATCTTTTCTGGGCGGCCATACTTTTCGAAATAGCCGGGCGACGCGATCATCCGCTTGGTGGTTTCGGTCAGCTTGCGGGCCCGCAGGGTGCTGTCTTCCAGCTCTCCGATGCGCACGGCCATGTCAAAGCCTTCGCTGATCAGTTCGACATAGCGGTTGTTCAACACCATGTTCACGGTGATGTCCGGGAAATCAGACAGGAATTCTGACAAGGCAGGTGACAGGTGATTTACGCCAAAATCTGTCGCGACGGAAATGCGCAGCAGGCCGGAGGGGGCCGATTGCATTGATGTGACCAGCGCGTCGGCTTCGCCTGCGTCATTCAGCACGCGGCGGGCGCGGTCATAATAGGCCAGGCCGATTTCCGTGGGGCTGACGCGGCGGGTTGTCCGGTTCAACAGACGGGCACCCAGACGGGCCTCAAGCGACGAGACATGCTTGGACACCGCCGATTTCGAAATACCCATCTTCTTGGCGGCGTCGGTAAACCCACCCTGATCCACCACGGTGGCGAATGCTTCCATCTCTGTCAGGCGGTCCATTGCCGTCCCCTTTTAATCAACTGCTTCAAAGGGTGGTATGGGGGCGAAATCAGGCAGGATCGCGACAGGGGTAAGACAGTAGCAAGGTATTTGCAGCTATCGTTCGCAGCGCAGCAACAGCAAAACGACAGATCACCCGGGGCCGTGCGTCAGATCCAGCGCACCAGTCGCAGCACCACATACATCACGCAGGCCAGCACCAGCATCCCCAGGCACAGGAATGCAAATGCCCACGGGTGTTCGACGCCGGGCATGCCGCCCACGTTCACCCCGAACAACCCGGTGATGAACCCCAGCGGCAGAAAAATCGCGGCGGCAACGGACAAGACATAGCCGTGGCGCGCCTGCCGCTGTGCGACATTGGCGTCATGTTCATCCTGCACCGACACCAGCCGTTC
>JBFGFW010000286.1:0-3913 GCA_041579395.1 Sulfitobacter sp. | reverse complement strand
GCCATAGCCGCGTTCCACATTTAACACGCCCTTGTCGGTGAACGCACGCGGCGCATCAATCGCGGCCTGCGGATCCATGCCGAAATCCGTCAGGTTTGAAACGAACCGCGCATGACCGGTGGGCTGATACGCGCCGCCCATCACACCAAAGGGCATGGTCACCTTGCCGTCGTGTTTGATCATGCCGGGAATGATGGTGTGCATCGGGCGTTTGCCGCCCTTCAACTCGTTGACGTGCCCTTCTTCGAGGGTGAAGCCGGCACCGCGATTCTGCAGCAAAATACCAAACTTGTCCGATGCGATGCCCGACCCGAACCCGTGGAAAATCGAATAGATCAGCGAAACCGCCATGCCGTCTTTGTCGACGACAGTGATATAAATCGTGTCTTTGTGAACCGCCTCGGACAGCGGCGTGGGGTCGGCCATCGCTTTTTTGGGGTCGATCAGCGCGGCCAGCTTTTGGGCGGTCTTCGGTGACAGCATATGGTCCAGGCGGCGGGTATGGTCCGCATCTGCCAAAAAGCGATTGCGCGCATCATAGGCCAGCTTGGCGGTTTCTGCTTCGATGTGAATGCGGTCTGCGCCCATCGGGTCCATCGACGCGATGTCGAACTGTGCCAACATGTTCATCATTAGCAAAGCCGTGGCACCGTGACCGTTTGGCGCGTGCTCCAACACCTCGACTTCGTTGTAGGTTGTCGCGATAGGTTCTCCGGGCGTGCAGGCGACATCGGCGAAATCTGCGGCAGTGTGCGTCCCGCCTGCTGCATTGAGCGCCGCAATCATGTCATCCGCGATCTCACCTGAGTAGAAGGCATCGCGTCCGTCTTTCGCCACGCGGCGCAAAACCTCGGCCTGTCCCGGCGCGCGGAACAAGGTGCCGACTTTCGGCACCTTGCCGTCGACCAAATAGAAGTCCCGGGCTTTGCCTTGCAGGGTTCCCGCGTCATTCTCCCAGTCAAAAGCGACGCGGGGGGCCACGGGAACACCCTCGTCTGCATAGCGGATCGCAGGGGCGAGAATTGCATCCAGCCCCAAGCTGCCGACCGTTTCAGACAGGTGACAGAACGCATCGATCGCGCCGGGGATCGTCACGGCGTGGGCGCTGGTCAAAGGCACGGTCTTGTCACCTGCTGCGCGCAAGTTGCCCGCGTCCAAACTCATCGGTGCGCGGCCCGATCCGTTCAGCGCATGCACGTCGTCCGATCCCGCAGGTGAATACAACACGAAGCAATCGCCACCTATCCCCGTCATCTGCGGTTCGCAGATCCCCAGCAGCACGGCACCTGCAATCGCCGCATCCATTGCGTTGCCACCGCGTTCAAGAATGTTGATCGCCGTTCTTGCGGCCAATGGATGGGACGTGGCACACATGCCGTTGCTTGCCAGAACCGAGGACTGACCGGGGAGGTGGAAATCGCGCATAGTTTGGAGGGTCCTGTTGCCATGAAAATATCTCATGGGAACCTAGCGCGCCGCCGGGTGAAGTGCCAATTAATTTGAAGGGGGGGGTAATCCTCAGCATCGCGCACTGGGTGGGGGCTATGACGCGCGACGCTGAGGGAAGCCATATGCAGCTACACCAACAGGTATGCCCCGCAAGATGGGCAAAACTGTGATCATGTTGCGGCGCTTTTGGGGTATTCAGGGTTTTTCTGACAATGACGAATCGGCCTTATACGCGATCGTCGAAAGCATGAAGGCGTGCGACTTCGGGCGCGCATCATCATCCCACCTAATGCTGCTGGCCTACTGCGACTGCAGTGGAATGCGCAGGGAAAGGACGTTTAGCAGCCCAGACCGCTTGTATGTGATTTCATCGGTCAGCTGACGGATCAAACCCCAGCCAAACCCGCCTTCAGGAAGGTCCGTCACTGGCGTTTCCGGATCAAAGTGCTTGGCGGCGGGCACGGCAAGGCCCGACATCGTGTTGCCAAGATCGGTGATGATCAGGCAAAGCGCGTTTTGCCTGTGGCAACAACTGATGCGAATAAATCCAGGTTGCGGATGTCCGGCAAACGCGTGTTCGACAATGTTATTCAACGTCTCTGCGACGACCAGTTCAACGTTGGCGATGTCTTCGCACGTCAGATGCAATGGCGAAAGCTTTGCCAAAAATCCGCCAAGCGCATCTCTGACAGCGTCCTGGGTTCCTTCAAGGGCCACTTCAAATGCAACGGCGTCCGTCCTTGGATCAGGATCCGTTTGCCGCCGACTTCTTGCCATCATGCGCTTGCCTGAGCTTCCATTGCATCATCCAGCGTCCGATACAGGTTGAACACGCTGTCCATCCGGGTCAGCCGGAACACCCGGTCAACCGGATCGGTCAGCCCCGCCAGCATCAGAACCCGTTCCGGAGCGAGATGTTTCATGGTGGCCACAATTGCCCCCAATCCACTGGAATCGATGAAATTCACGCCGCCAAGGTCCAGAATAATAGTCGCAGGAGCGTCTTTTGTCATCTGCCGCATCGATTCCTTGAATTCCAGCGCGACAGCCGCATCGATACGGTCATCCAGCACCCGAATGACCTGCAGCACCTCTTCTGTTTTGGTTGATAGTTTCATATGCTCATTCCAAACAACTGTTGCGCTGCCCTTCGGGATAGCGCGCATGTCTTACCAATTGGTGATCATATTCCGCGAAAGGATTCAAAAATGCACAAGGTCGTCATCGCAGGCGCAGCACGCACGCCAATGGGTGGGTTTCAAGGCGTTTTTTCCGACATGACCGCCGCTGATCTGGGCGGCCATGCAATCAAATCGGCGCTGGATGCGGCAGGCGCACAAACCGTTGAAGAAGTCCTGATGGGGTGCGTTCTGCCTGCCGGACAGGGGCAGGCACCCGCACGGCAGGCAGGGTTCAAGGCAGGTCTGGGCGAAGATGTGCCGGCGACGACCCTCAACAAGATGTGCGGTTCTGGCATGAAGGCGGCGATGATCGCGTTTGACCAGATCGCCTTGGGCCAGACCAATGTCATGGTGGCCGGCGGCATGGAAAGCATGACAAACGCGCCATATGTCCTGCCCAAAATGCGGGGCGGGGCACGGTTGGGGCATGCTCAGGTGATCGATCACATGTTCCTCGACGGGCTGGAAGACGCTTATGACAAAGGCCGCCTGATGGGCACCTTTGCCGAGGATTGCGCCGAAACCTATCAATTTACCCGCGCCGTTCAGGATGAATACGCGCTGGCCTCGCTCTCGCGGGCGCTTCAGGCACAGGACACCGGTGCCTTTGACGGGGAAATCGCCCCGATCGAAGCACGCTCACGCAAAGGTACGGTGACAGTTGCCGCAGACGAACAACCCGCCAGCGCGCGCCCCGAAAAGATCCCGCAGTTGAAACCCGCGTTCCGGGACGGCGGCACTGTGACTGCGGCCAATTCCTCGTCCATTTCAGACGGTGCGGCGGCCCTCGTGTTGGCCTCGGAACAGGCGGCCCTCGATCAGGGGCTGACGGTGCGCGGCTATATCATGGGCCACGCCAGCCACGCACAGGCCCCCGGGCTCTTCACTACCGCCCCAGTACCAGCCGCGCAAAAACTGCTGCAGCGTCTGGGCTGGCAGAAAGAAGACGTCGACCTGTGGGAGGTGAACGAAGCGTTTGCCGTGGTCCCCTTGGCTTTCATGCACGAGATGGGACTGTCCCATGACATCGTGAATGTGAACGGTGGGGCCTGTGCGCTGGGCCATCCCATCGGCGCATCCGGTGCTCGGATCATGGTCACACTGCTGAACGCACTGGAAAAGCGCGGCCTCAAACGGGGCATCGCGGCGATCTGCATCGGCGGCGGTGAGGGCACGGCGATTGCGATTGAACGTCCCTGATTTCCAAATGGATTCAAATCCTCGGGGGGTCAGGGGGGCAGACGGCCCCCCTGCCTTCCTTGCAAAAAGGCATACCATGCACG
>JBFGFW010000285.1:0-3917 GCA_041579395.1 Sulfitobacter sp. | reverse complement strand
GACCTACCTTCGCCTCTCAGCTAAGTCCGTCCCGTCTAGCGCTCCGTGTCTGCATCTCTGCGTCTCCGGTAAGGGGCGTTCTAAGGTTTGTTCCAAATACCCGCAACCCCTTTTTTGGGTTAATCGTCTTTTTTTCCGAAACCTCTTATTTATCCTTAAAATCAGCTGGTTGCTTGCCATATGCTTCAAAACCACCCCCGGTTTGCGCAGCAATATTGCTTTGACCATGGGTCATCTTCGGGCGGTCGACGCAGGGGGCCTACGTTATCCACAGGCGAATGTCGGTCGGGCGAATGGAAATTAGCTGTTTGCGCCAACATGTTGGTCAGGAATCACCCGAGTAGGGCCTGATTCCTTCGTTGGGGTGTCGGATTCGCCGCTAGGCGACGATACGTCTGCGCCGTTTCGGCAGCCTGAGCGCCAGCAGAAACAAAATGACACCCATGTAGATCAACGGCTCCAGCTGAAACCCTTTAACCAGCCAGACGTAATGCACACCGCCCAGGATCACTGCCAAATAGGTCAGCTTGTGAAGTTGTCGCCATTTTGGCCCCAGCTTGCGGATAGAGTATGTGTTGGACGTCATCGCAAGGGGCACAAGACACAGAAAACCGGCCATCCCGATCGTCACATAGGGCCGCTTCAGGATGTCCGCCCAGATCTGGCTGAGGATGCCCACATCAAGGACCAGCCATACCAGCAGATGCAAAGACACATAGATGAAGGCCAGCAATCCAATCGCGCGGCGAAACTTGAGCAGGTTCAACCCCAGATATCGCCGCAAGGGAGTAATGGTCAGGCCGACGATCAAAAGCTGCAGCGCGATCTGCCCCAGTTCGTGTTCCAGCGCCTTGATCGGCTCGCGACCCAGTCCACCGCTCTGCCCCAAATACAGCAACCACGGTACCGGCAGCAGACATAGTATATAGACGGCCCACGTCGGCACCTTGCGGGCAAACCCGTTCAACTGGTCTAGCAAAGTCATGTGCAGCACCTGTCCCCGTCCTGAATTGGAGGACACGGTACGGTCCCGTAGGAACAGAATACGCAGCAATCGCCAGCAAGCGGTTTTAGAACCTTGCCGCAGCCTTCGCATTCATAGAACCACTGGCAGGCGTCGGTTGGCATCTGCTCTGCCTTGGCGTGCCCGCAGTCAGGGCATGTCAGGATAGAAATCAGTTCAGCCATTTTGGTGCGTCTTTCGGATGAGCGCCAAAATGGTCATGCCGACAAACATCGCCAGCGCAGGCAGCAACACCAGATCAAGGTATCCTGTGATCGCGCTTAGCCCGACCGCCCCAAGCACCACGGCCAGCACCGGGGTAAAGCAACACAATGCCGTAATCAGCGTTCCGATAATTCCAGTCTTAAGCAGCGCACGTTTTGTCATCAGTGGCTTTTTTCCAGGTCCATCCCGGCATACAGCCCGGCCACCTCTTCTTCATAGCCATTGAACATCAGCGTCGGGACACGTCGCGCAAACAGCCCGCCGCCGATTGGCCGCTCTGACGCTTGCGACCAGCGCGGGTGGTCAATTTCGGGGTTCACGTTGCTGTAGAACCCGTATTCGCTTGGATTGGCCTTGTTCCAGCTGGTCGCTGGCTGTGTGTCGGTCAGGGTGATCTTCACGATCGACTTGATCGACTTGTAGCCGTATTTCCATGGGACCACCAACCGCAGCGGCGCACCGTTCTGCTTTGGGATGTCCTTGCCATAGATTCCTGTCGCCATGATGGTCAGCGGGTGCATCGCCTCGTCCAACCGCAGCCCTTCGACATAGGGCCAGTCCAGCACCTTATAGGCAACGCCGGGCATTTCGTCGGGGCGAAGCGCGGTTTCAAATGCAACGTATTTTGCCCCTGACTGGACGCCCGCCATATTCAGCAGATCGGCCAGTTCAAACCCGTTCCATGGCACGACCATCGACCACGCTTCGACACAACGGAATTTATAAAGCCGCTCTTCGATGGTCATCGCCTTCATGATGTCGTCGAACGCATAGGCTCCGGGTTTGTCCACCAAGCCGTCGATCTGCACAGTCCAGGGTTCAATCGTCAGCGCGCCTGCGTATTTGGCAGGGTCGTCTTTGCCGGTACCGAATTCATAGTAGTTATTGTATTGCGTGATATCCTCGTAGGGATTGGCCTCGAGGCCTTGGGGCGCTGCAGCTGCCGCGCCGCCGATACCCGCCAAACCCAGACCCGCCATCGCACCGCCTATGATCTGCCGTCGGTTCAGGAACAGGTCCTCGGGCGTGACGTCGATGTCTTTCAGCGTATTGATCCAGCGGTTGGCCATAACGGGCGATCCTCATATAACTATCTGTAGACAGATAAGGCGATTGTTCCGCCCAGCCAAATGATTAGGGGCAACATTTCAGCGAACACACTGCATTGTCAGACGCGCCACACGCATAAAAGGGCCAGGGTTTTCACCCCGGCCCTTCAGTTTCGCGATCTGGATTAAGCTAGTGAACCGTCGCGTCGTCCGGCTTGGGCCGGTTGCTGGCCGCGACCCGATCCCCGATGATCAGACCATCGCTGCCCGCCGATACATGGATCGTATCGCCATCCATCACATCCCCGGCCAGGATCATCTCGGCCAGCGGATCCTGCAGCGCGCGCTGGATCACCCGCTTGAGCGGCCGCGCCCCGAACACCGGATCATATCCTTCATCGGCCAGCCACTGCTTGGCCCCCGCGTCCAGCTCAAGCCCGATCTTGCGCCCGGCAAGACGCTTGAGCAGCCGTTTGATCTGGATATCGACAATCCCGTTCATATCCGCACGGGCCAGACGGTCAAAGATCACAGTCTCGTCCAGACGGTTCAGGAATTCAGGTCGGAAATGCGCCCGGACGGCATCCATCACATCGCGCTTGGCCTGCGCCATGTCACCGCCTTCGGGCAGTCGACTTAGGGCTTGTGCACCCAGGTTGGATGTCAGCACGATCAACGTCTGCTTGAAATCGACGGTGCGGCCCTGACCATCGGTCAGAATACCATCGTCCAAGACCTGCAGAAGCACGTTGAACACGTCGGGGTGGGCCTTTTCGACCTCGTCGAACAGCACGACCTGATAGGGTCTGCGCCGCACGGCTTCGGTCAGTACGCCGCCCTCGTCATACCCGACATACCCCGGAGGGGCACCGATCAGCCGCGACACGGCGTGTTTTTCCATGAATTCGCTCATGTCGATCCGCACCATGGCGTGTTCGTCGTCGAACAGAAACTCGGCCACGGCCTTGGTCAGCTCGGTCTTGCCGACGCCGGTTGGCCCCAAGAACAGAAAACTGCCCAAGGGACGCGCTTCGTCGTTCAGGCCAGCCCGTGCACGGCGCACCGCATTCGCGACCGACCGTACAGCAATGTCCTGACCGATGACACGTTGGTGCAACTGCTCTTCCATCCGCAACAGCTTGTCGCGCTCGCCTTCCAGCATCCGACCTGCAGGAATGCCCGTCCAACGCTCGACAACTCCGGCGATCTGGTCGGGGCGCACGGCCTCTTCCACCATCATGTCGGTGTCGTCCTGTTCAGCCTCGCCCAACTGACGCTCCAGTTGCGGGATCACGCCATAGGACAGCTCACCTGCCTTCGCCAGATTGCCCTCGCGCTTGGCAATGTCCAATTCGGCCCGCGCCCGGTCCAGCTTTTCCTTCAGCTCCCGCGCGCCTTCCAGACGGTCGCGTTCACCCTGCCACTGCGCCGTCATCGCGTCAGCTTTTTCCTGAAGATCGCCAAGCTCTTTTTCCAGCTTCTCAAGCCGGTCCTTGCTGGCAGAGTCGTCTTCTTTCTTCAGCGCCTCGGCTTCGATCTGCAATTGCATGATCTGGCGGTCCAGCGCGTCCAGTTCTTCGGGCTTGCTGTCCACTTCCATCCGCAACCGGCTGGCGGCTTCGTCCATCAGGTCGATGGCT
>JBFGFW010000284.1:0-3940 GCA_041579395.1 Sulfitobacter sp. | reverse complement strand
TTGGGGCCAGTGTGGAATACATCAATGACCGCGCCTGGACGGGCCCAAAGCAGGCCGGGCCCGGTCAGCCGGCGCGGGGAATCAACGCGCAAAGATGGGATAGTTGCGCAAGCGATATCAAGAGCGCGATCAAGCTGCTCAGTCTGGTCGCTCGGGTCGGCCACGGTCAATCGGTGTCTTCCGTGACGATCCGCGCCAGTCTGACCCCGCGCGAGTCCGTTACCATGTTCAGGTCAGTATCTATAATTTCCTCAAATGGCTGCGTCATCTGACTGGGCTTTGGCGGTGATTTTTTTCTGTCGTCGTCTGCGTCATTGAAATAGATGATCTGCTTCCAGCACCGGGAGCTGTCATCGCCAAAGATGATCACAAGGTCTTCGGGTTGCGCCATCTCCAGGCTCGCGGCGACAGCGTCCACTTCGCTGGGAATAATGGAAATCTGGTCCTCGCGGATGCCAACTTCAAGGAAAGCAGTCTTGAACATCTGGGGGATCTCGTCGTGGCCTCGCCCGCGACGGTGGTCGTCAGCTTTGCAGATGTAGTGATCAAAGTGCCCTGCCAAAGTTTGCGCCGCATCCACGACATCGCGGTCGCGTCGGTCGCCCGGTACCGACAGCACAACTATGCGCTTTCCCTTGACGTCCAGACGGTCAGCAAGATTTGCCATCGCTTTCAGCGCGGCGGGGTTGTGCCCGTAGTCCAAGATCACTTTGAACGCGTGTTCGTCAAAAACGTTCATGCGGCCCGGTGCCTGAAAATAGCTGGTGTCGAAGGTACGCAAACCGTGTCGGACGTTATCCAGATCCACCCCAAAGCAGTAGGCCATTGCGGCAGCAAACATCGCGTTTTGGACGTTGTGCATCGCCTTGCCCTCAAGTGTGGCGGGGATCAGATGCGACCAAAGCACCGGCAAATGCATGCCGTTATCATAGATGGTCAGCATGTCACCGCTCATGCCCTGCTCAAGCACGATGGCTTTGCCGCCGGCCTTGATATGCTCTTTGACCAGCTCGTGATTGGGACTTGTCGTGACGTAGAATATCGAGGCCACATCGGCGTAATCTGCCATTCTCAGGCAGTGGATGTCGTCGGCATTCAGCACGGCCGTTTCCGTTGCACTTTCGATCACCACCCGCTTGACGACGGCCAACTGCTCGACCGTGTCGATGCCCCCCAAGCCAAGGTGATCTGCTGTTACATTCAAACACGCGGCGACGTTGGAATGCTGGAAGCCAAGCCCGCTGCGGACCAGACCGCCGCGCGCGGTCTCCATAACGGCGAAATCGACTTTTGGGTCGCGCAGGACAATCTGGGCGGATTTCGGCCCGGTCATGTCACCCTTAACGCTGAGCTTGCCGTCGACATACACACCGTCTGTCGAGGTCATGCCGACAATCTTGCCGCTGGTTTTCATGATATGGGCCAACATGCGAGACGTCGTTGTCTTGCCGTTCGTTCCGGTGATTGCCGCGATCGGAATTCTGCTTTGCTGACCCAGCGGGAACAACATGTCCATCACATGCCCCGAGACATCGCGGGATTGCCCTTCTGAGGGGGCGACGTGCATCCGGAAACCGGGCGCTGCATTCACCTCGACAATCGCCCCGCCAATATCCTTGTAAGACTTGGTGATATCATCGATCAGGAAATCAACGCCCCCAACATCCAAACCAACCGCCATGATGGCACGTTCCGCCATGTCGCGGTTGTCAGGGTGAACGACATCCGTGAGGTCAATGGCAGTGCCCCCGGTAGAAAGGTTCGCCGTCGAGCGCAGATAAAAAACTTCACCCTTGGGCAAAACGGTATCAACACTATGGCCCGCATCCGCAATCAGGCGCTTTGCCTGATTGTCGATCTCCAGCATGGTCAAGACCTTTTGGTGGCCGATGCCACGGCGGGGGTCCTGATTTATGATATCGGCAAGTTCCGCTATGGTATGCGACCCATCCCCCACCACATGGCCGGGAACACGTTTCGCGACAGCGACCAACTTGTTGTTCACGACCAGCATCCGGTGATCAAACCCGGTGACAAAGCTTTCGACCAGGATCGCAGCGCTTTTCGAGTGCGCTTCGGCTTCACCAAAGGCCGTTTCCACTTCGGCGTCTTTTGTCAGGTTGATCGACACGCCACGGCCGTGATTGGCGTCAAGCGGTTTGACCACGACTGGAAAGCCGATCTTGTGGCTGGCGCGCACCGCCTCGCTGGCGCTGTAGACGATAGCTTGCTGCGGGACCGGCAGCCCAAGATCGTTCAGCAGGTTATGGGTATCTTCTTTGTCGCAGGATATCTCGACGGCGATATGCTTGGTTTCGGATGTGATGGTGGCCTGAATCCGCTTTTGAAATTTGCCATGGCCAAACTGCACTAGCGAACTTTCGTTCAGGCGAATCCAGGGGATATTCCGCTCCATCGCTGCTTTGACCAGCGACCCGGTAGAGGGTCCGAATTCCTTGCGTTGGGCATGAAGCACAAAGCTGCGCAGTTCGCTTGGAAAGTCGAAATCCGCGTCGATCGGATAGTCGACCTGATCCTTCAATGCATCTGGCAGAAGATGCATCAACAGCCGCAGCGCAAGATCGCCCGCTGCCAGCCCAACGTCGCGCTGACGGTACGCATAGACCATGTTGTATTGGCCCGGCACGCCGTTGCCGCGGGTACGCCCAAAAGTGACGTCGGTTCCCGCCACATTCTGCAATTCAATTGCGCAATGCTCAAGGATATGGCCCATCCATGTGCCGTCATCCTCGCGCAGGCGTCTTAGAAAACCGCCTGCCGTTCCGTAAGAACATCCATGATCGTCAAGCCCCGGCAGAGCGGCAATCAGACCTTCAACAAACTCTGGACCAATTTTCGCCGATGGCCATTGTTCCAGAACCCCCAGATCAACGACATGCCGGATTACTGGAAAAGTCGCCCAGACATTGGGCCCGACAAACACGTTGGTTGAAAGGATCTTCACATGACTGCTTTCTTAGCTGGGACTGCCGCACGTCAGGCAGTGTTTTTCTTTCGCGGGGTCGGCAGTGTGCAGAACGCCGCGCGTTTGTCAGGCGGGTACGCAAGATGGGATTTCAAATCATAACGACAGCCCTCTCCCAAAACGTCAAGCCGCAACCCCAGCAAGCTGAGCGCCTGACCCGGCTTGGCGTCCCACATGGACGAATGGGTCAACTGGCTGGCGTCAACGACGGTCACGGTGCCGCTTCCGACCACTTCCAGCACATTGTCGGGGCCGATGAAGGCCGCCGTGTCTTCATCAATGCCAAGGCCCAGAAGGAAAGGATTGAATGAGGATGCCGTAAGCAGGCGCCCAAGGCGATTTCGTTGCGTAAAATGCTGGTCAATGATCACTGCATTGGTCAAGCCGATGCCCGGCGCAAGCGTGACGGACCCTTCGGCGGGTGATCCGTTCCCTTTCCCGCCCGCGATCATATGTTCTGACATGATTGATGCACCTGCCGAAGTGCCGGCAATGGGCACGCCAGCCGCGTTGCGCCGCCTGATCTTGGTCACGACCAGCGTACCGCCCAGAATGGTCGACAGGCGCAACTGGTTGCCGCCGGTGATGAAAATGCCTGTGGCGTTGTCCAGCATTTCGGAGAACTCTGGGTTGTCGCAATCCGCTCGGTTCAGGATCGGCAGGAACTCAACGCTGCCTGCACCCAAAGACGAAAAGATCCGGTTGTAGTCCGGCCCGGTCTTTTTCAGCATAGATGCTGTCGGAATGACGACGATGTTCGCGTCTTTCCCGCCCGATAACTCTACAAAACGGCGGTGAATTTGCATCTCTTTGACGCGATCTTCACCACCACCGATAGGGATGATGAACCCTCGGTCTCCTTCGTGGTCAACGGGTGCAGGGCACATAGAGCTTATTCCACGTCCTTTGGGGGCGCTTGATCAAACAAGGGCACAATCAGCAATGCGTGACCTT
>JBFGFW010000283.1:0-3962 GCA_041579395.1 Sulfitobacter sp. | reverse complement strand
CAAAGAGGACCTTGACCTGCTGGTGCGCCGTTCAGATGCCGCGCCGTTTTTTGCCGCGTTGTCCGATGCAGGGTTCAAACTTGCCCAGTCGCGCAACGGCGGGGGCCATCCCGGCGTCATCCATGCGTTTGCCCTTGATCCCAATACCCTGAGGTTGGTGCATGTTCATGCCTATTTCCAGGTCGTGACCGGCGACAGCCTGGTGAAATCCTTTCACCTGCCGTTCGAGGACATCTTGCTGGAAAAAACTCAGCTCAAAATGACATTGCCGGTGTCGTCGCCCGAAGCTGAACTGGTCGTGTTCATTCTGCGCATCGCCCTGAAACATACCGGGCTGCTTGAATACTGGATGGTGAACCGGCATTACGCGGCTGTTCCCGAGGAACTAAAGTGGCTGCGCGATGAGGCGGACGAAGCCACCGCCCGGCGGCTGTGGGTGCAAAGCGTGCCCGGTGGTACCGAAGCCGAATTCGACGATCTGATCAAGCTCATCGCGGATCCCGCACAGGCCGGCGCGCGGATCCGTTCCGGCTTTCGGCTGGCGTGGCGGCTGCGTGAATGGCGGCGCTTGGGGTTCTGGGCGGGGTCCGCTTCGCGGGTTCGCCGCTTTGGTCTGCTGGTGGCGTCCCGTCTGCTGCGGCGCAAGCCGATGCATCTGGTGTCGGGCGGCATGCTTGTTGCATTGGTTGGCCCAAAGGCAAGCGGCAAGTCGACGCTTGGCGCAGCCTTAGGGGACCGCCTGGGCGAACAGCTTGATTTGCGCCGGATACATGTTGGCAAACCGCCTGCAACGATCCTTTCAGCCCCATTTCGCGTGCTTTTGCCCCTTTTGCGACGGCTGCTTCCGGGTGAGCGGTCGGGGCAGTACCATAAACCGGAACGTCGGGCCGATTTAAGTTATTCGCTGGCCTATGTGGTGCGCATGGTGCTGTTGGCGTATGACCGCAGGGTTCTGCTGTTCAAGATGCGGCGCGCGGCGACGGGGGGTGCAATTGTGATCACCGATCGCTACCCCCCAGCAGGGACAGGCGCAATTGACGGCCAGCAGTTTGGCGACGCGGCGATTGCGGCCTGTGGATCGCGCTTGAAGGGTGCGCTGATGCGCCTTGAGGCCGGGCTTTGCCGTGACCTGCCGAAACCCGATCTGGTCATCCGATTGACAGCGCCGATCAAGACGACCCTTTCGCGCGATGCATCCAGAGACAAGCGCGACGGGCCTGACCCCGACAGCGTACTGACCAGACGTGACATCGAGGCCAAGGCGGTGTTTCCGGATACTCCGATTCTTACCGTCAACACCGACGCACCGCTTGAACAGTCGATCGAAGACGTTTTGCGTGCCGTCTGGGACCGACTTTAACTCACCCTCAGGCTAGATCCGTGGTCTGCCTGCCCGTTTTTCAGTCAATGGCCCCCACTCCCTGCGGGCAAGGCCGGGTCTGTCAGGATGGCGAACCCTATATCACGGCTTCTTGATCACCAGAACTTGGGAAAGTTCGGGTGCGTCTGTCAGACCAAAATTGACAAAAATTTCAACCTCTTACGTTTGTCTTGGACGATCATGAGGTAGCAGACGCATGTGACAAAACCATTCCTAACGAATCACGGTCACCTGAATTTGCCGCCGTGCAGGTAAAATCATGATATAGATCAAGACGTTTGGGGCATTTTTCATCAAAATGAAGGATGTGGCTAAGTGATCAAAGCGTCGAAATCTGATTTTCATTGCTTTTTGGTTAAAATTGGGCAATAAATTGTCGTTAGTGGGCCGATATGAGTAATATTATTTGTCGGACTAAGACTTAAGTATAATGATCAGTCAACTTTACGCTGAAATGTATGAACGTGTACTAAGCTGGGCAACCATTTATGAGTTGAATTCCTTTCTTGATTTTCAGGATGCATCTGCTCAATTTGGCAAAGGCTATTCTTCATGAAAAAGAAATTTCAATTATCAATTGTAGATCCGAATTCTCTGTCGTGTGAGGGTATCCGGCATGTATTAAATGCCAATATTTTCCAGATCGTCGATGTCTGGGATAATATAGAAGATCTTATCGATTCTGCGCCAAACGGTGCAATGCTCGAAGGCGTCCTTATCAATCTTTCAAAACATGACATCCCGACGCAGTCGATCATTTCCCGCCTGCGCGCGGCATTTCCGGATGCGCGGGTCGCACTTGTCGGTGAATCTCACGACTCGGGACGGATAAGGGAGGCGATCAACCTGGAAATTGATGGCTTTATCCTCGAGACCATCAACATCGCTGCATTCTCAAAGGCGGTCGAACTGGTGATACTCGGAGAGAGGGTCTTTCCGCCGCTGTTGCCTGACGAGATTGGCGACGCGGGCCGGTTGCCGGCTTCCAAACCGACGGCGTCCGCCCTCAAATCGCTATCCCTATGCGAATTGCGGGTTCTTGCATTGCTTGCCAAAGCGCAGCCAAACAAGGTTATCGCGCGCAATCTTGGTATTTCGGAATCAACCGTAAAGGTTCACGTCAAGTCGATCCTGCGCAAGACCGAGGCGCGCAACAGAACGGATGCGGCGCTTCTGGTTCAGGAGTCCGGGGCCAAAGCTTATTTTGAGGAGCTGGCACTGGAACAGAATGAAAGCGCGGCGAAGAAGCGATCCGACAACATGACCAGACCCGATATGTTCACTGTGGATCCACGTGGATTCCCCTAAGGGAACGATCTGGCTGCGCGAAGCCTCAAGGCGTAATCTATGGCGTTTAACGTAACGCTGTATTTGCGCGTTCACGCTTCGCGCTGTCTTTCTTGCCATGCTTGAAACATCAAGACGATCCAGAGCCGCGGGGTCCAATCGCGGCGACCTGACAGGTGCTCTGCCCAGGCGACCCGGACCGGAACCGGGTCGATAAGACCATTGGCCGGAAGTTTTACCGGCGATAGCAGATCCTCCGCCCAATCGCGCAGCGGACCGCGAAGCCAGTCGCCAAGCGGCAGGTCGAAACCGGCTTTTGGCCGCTCGATCAGCGCACGCGGGACATGACGGTACAGAATTTGACGCAGCGCCCATTTGCCTTGTCCGTCACGGATTTTCATGTGTTCGGGCAGCCGCGCCGACAGCGTGATGACGTCAATGTCCAGAAACGGCACCCGGGTTTCCAAGCTGACCCCCATGGCTGCGCGATCAACCTTGCACAAGATATCGTCGGGCAGGTAGCTGCGAATGTCCTGCGTCATCATGCGACCAGCCGGATCGTCGTCGAAGCAATCGGGCATTTGATCGTCAAGCAGGGATGCAGGCACCGTGTCGACCCCGGCCACCATCTTAGACCCCGGCCATTCCGACACCAGCGCGCGATAAAGATCATCTAGGCTTTGCGTATTGCGCATGCGTGCCGCCAGTTTGTGCGCCTTCTCGCCCGGTTGATTGACCCTGTCGCCGCTCATCGCTCCGATCTTGTCCCAAGTCGTCACCGGAACCTTGACCATGAGATCGGCAAGGCCACGTCGCACAGCGTGCGGAACCCACTTGAGCCGCCGCCAAATTCGCGGCCCCAGCACATACCGGTTGTATCCGCCAAAAAGCTCGTCTCCGGCATCGCCAGACAGGGCGACCGTGACTTGGGTCCGGGCGGCGCGACAGACCAGATATGTAGGGATCTGCGAGGTGTCGGCAAAGGGCTCATCATACAGGTCGGGAAGCTGCGGGATTACGTCGCGCGTTTCTTTTTCGGTCACGGTCAACTCTGTATGATCTGTGCCAAGGTGCCGCGCCACCAAGGCTGCGTGCGGTGCTTCATTGAATGACGCAGCCTCAAATCCCACCGTGAATGTGCGCACCGGCTGCGATGACTGCTGCTGCATCAGTGCGACGATCAGAGAGCTGTCGATTCCCCCTGACAGAAATGCCCCAAGCGGGACGTCGGCGATCATCTGGCGGTCGACCGCGGCCGATATCGCGCCTTCCAGTGCCGTTGTCGCATCGTCGT
>JBFGFW010000282.1:0-3968 GCA_041579395.1 Sulfitobacter sp. | reverse complement strand
TGCTGTCGCTGATGGTGTCAGCCATCTACCATCTTGCGCCATTCGAACGGACGCGCGGGACGTTGGCGCGGCTGGATCACGCGGCGATCTATTTCAAAATCGCTGGCACCTATACGCCGCTGGTGGCGGTGATCGGAACCGGGTTTGCCTATGGCATCCTGTTCGTGGTGTGGGCGCTTGCGATCATCGGGGCAGTGGCCAAGCTGTGGTTCTGGGGCACCGATTCCAAAGGATCCCTTGCGCTTTATCTGGGGATGGGCTGGTTGTCTGTTCTGCTGATCTGGCCGATGTGGCTTACCCTTTCCAGCACGGCCCTGATCCTGATTGCGGTTGGTGGTCTTACCTATACCGCAGGGACCCTTGTATTCGCGCACCCCGGCATGCGTTTTCAGAACGCAATCTGGCATACGTTTGTTCTAGCGGCGTCGGCCTGCTTTTTCATGGCGATTTCGATCAGCCTTTAGCCGTTGGTCAGCGCCTCAAGGTAGGTACGGACGCAGGTTTGAACATGCCGAAATCGGTCCCCACCCAGATGTTTACCGCCATACCAGCGCGTCACGACGATCAGGTGATCGACCAGATTTTCACGCTCCAGCATACGGATGATGACCATCCCTGCCCCGGCCTCTCCATCATCGCCTTTTAGCGGGCCGCCGTCAGACAACAGCACCGCCCAGGTGTTATGGGTCGCCTTGGCAAAGGATTTGTCGCGCTTGATCTGACTGATGGCCGCATCCACCGCGGCGCGGTCGCGGGCCACACAGCCCGACACCGCATATTTTGACCCGCGATCGGTCAGGATCTGGCCAAGCTGGCGTATGGGCGGGACTTGCGTTACAGCCCCGCTGCCGTCCGGCGCACAGTGTCCAGGCGCGATGCATTGGGTGGATGCGTGCCCAGAAACTTGTCGCCCGGATCAGGAATGCGGGCAAAGAATTCGGCACCACGCAGCGGATTGTATCCTGCGCGGGCTGTGATCACGGTGCCCAAGGCATCGGCTTCAAGCTCGAAATCCTTGGAATAGGTCCGCGCGCCGACCTGCGCGCCCAACCGCTGCGCCGATTCCACCGCCGTGGCATCCCCACCGCTCAACGTGGCAAGTCCTGCAAAAATCACCGCCCCGGCCACGGCATTTTGTTGCTGGCGAGCGATGTGCCCTTCGATATGGTGCGCGGCTTCGTGACCCAAAATAAATGCCAGTTCGTCCGCGTTTCGGGCATCACCGATCAGCGCAAGCGTAAATGCAATCACAGGCCGACCTGCCCGATCTTCCGTCTGATATGCGTTTGCGGGCTGACCCGCGCGGTCATCGACCACAATATTGAAATCACAGTTGATGCCGGATGTACGGGTCCTGCATTCGCGTTCGGCAACCGGCTCAATGGTGCGGACAACCTGCACGAAACTGCGGGCCGATTGCGCCGCAGTCGTGTTTGTCGTTTGGGATTGGGGCACAGTCTGCACGACAGGACCTGACATCGTGACAGGTTCGCAAGCGGCAAGCGACACCAGTATAAATAGGAAACCAAATAATCTTATCATCTTACAGCGCGTCCTTGTTGATGAGCCGTTCACTACGTATTGAACTTGGGTCTACCGTGATTTTCCCGAATTGAACATACATCCCCGGCCCGGCCTTGCAATGATCCGCCGAAAGAATACTGTGACCTTCATGTTTACGATTGAACACGAATTCGACGCCAGTGTGATCACCTTGGTCGACGAAGGCAATTCACCCTTGCGCGAAGATGTGATCGTGCAGGCCTTCGCCAGCGTTGTCACAATCGAACAATGGGATGCGCGGACTAACACCGTTGCCAAGATCAACCTGTCGCCGCAACAGCTTCGGGATTTGACGGTCGCGTTGAATCTGCCCGAAGGCATTTACCGCACCACTCCAAAAGAGTGATCAAAGGATACTCACATGGCCACCGGGACACATATCAAGACCTTCTATGAAGGCACATGGCATGAGGGTGACATGTCGGTCATCAAAGCCGCCGATCATGGGGCATGGCTGGGGACGACCGTTTTTGACGGCGCGCGCCTGTTTGATGGGCTGTCGCCCGACCTTGAAGCGCATTGCGCCCGGATCAACCGGTCGGCGCGTGCGCTGATGATCACACCCACGGTCGAGACGGACGAGATGGTCCAGATGGTTCGCGAAGGTTTGAAAAGCTATGGTCGCGACGCTGCGGTCTATATCCGGCCCATGTACTGGGCACTGGCGGGTGACGAACTGGGCATTGTTCCGCTGCAAGATGCGACCGGCTTTGCCATCAGTCTGGAACAGATCCCGATGGCCCCGCCTGAGGCGGCCACGACCCTGACCCGCACCCGGTTTCGCCGGCCCGTGCTGGAAGACAACGTCGTGAACGCCAAGGCGGGCTGCCTTTATCCCAACAACGCCCGCATGATGGTCGAGGCGCGCTCGAAGGGGTTCGGCAACGCGCTGGTAGCCGATGCATTGGGTAATGTCGCTGAAACCGCATCTGCAAATGTGTTCATGGTCAAGGATGGAGAGGTGTTCACGCCGGTCCCCAACGGGACGTTTCTGGCCGGCATCACCCGCGCGCGGCATATCAAAAACATGCGGGCCGACGGGATCAAGGTGCATGAAGCCGTGCTTGGCTTTGAAGATTTCCATAGCGCGGACGAGGTATTCTTGTCCGGCAACATGATGAAGGTCACCTCCGTCAAGGCGTTTGACGACACCCACTATCAGATAGGCCCGATCACGCGGCGCGTGCGCGAAATGTATTGGGACTGGGCCGCGTCCGAACGCGCCTGATGCCGCATCAAAATCGCAATTGCCAGCCGCACGGCTAATCGGCATGATCGCCCCGGCCCCTGCCGGACCAATCGGAGAACTTCATGCGTAAATTTATGGTGGTGCTGGATGACAGCCGGGAATGTCTGAACGCCATGCGTTTTGCGGCCATGCGCGCGGCGAATTCCGGCGGCGGCGTGGTTGTCCTGTCGGTCATTCCGCCCGATGAATTCAATCACTGGATCGGCGTGGCCGAAATGATGCGCGAGGAGGCCCGCGAACGCATTGAGGTTCATTTCGAGGTGTTCGCGAAGTGGATGCGCGACCGTTTGGGGGTCGAGCCCGAGTTGGTCATTCGCGAGGGCGTCGTGGTGGACGAGATCATTGCACAGCTCGCAGATGATCCAGAAGTGGGCGTGCTGGTCTTGGGGGCCGGTACGGACAAGAAATCCGGCCCCGGCCCGCTGGTCACGCAATTGTCGCGAAATGCCGGCACCTTGCCGGTACCGATCACGATCGTGCCCGGCGACATGACCAAGGAACGTCTGGAATCGATCACCTGATCGGTGTCAGGTACCTACTTAGAATCGTTCCAAACCTTGACTTGAGGGCGGCCAACCCGCATATCTAGATCAACCCCTTTTCAAGGAGCATGTGATGTTCATCCAGACCGAATCCACCCCCAACCCCGCGACGCTGAAGTTCCTGCCGGGCCAGACCGTTCTGGAAATGGGGACCGCTGATTTCCCTGCACCCGAGGCCGCCAGCGCGTCGCCGTTGGCCACCCGGTTGTTTGCCGTCGAAGGCGTGACCGGCGTGTTCTTCGGTACTGATTTCGTGACCGTGACCAAGGAAGACGGCATTGACTGGGATCACCTGAAGCCCGCCCTGCTGGGTGCCATCATGGAGCATTTTCAATCCGGTCAGCCGGTCATGGAAAGCGGGCATGATCATGCCTCCGGCCATGCCGAACATACTGGCGAAGATGGCGCAATCGTCAGCCAGATCAAGGAGCTTCTGGACAGCCGCGTGCGTCCCGCAGTCGCTCAGGACGGCGGCGACATCACGTTTCATGGGTTCGAGCGCGGCGTCGTTTACCTGCACATGCAGGGGGCCTGCGCAGGCTGCCCATCTTCGACCTTGACGCTGAAAATGGGCATCGAAAACTTGCTGCGCCATTATATCCCCGAAGTAACCG